>NZ_AJQF01000483.1:0-4482 GCF_000261705.1 Bradyrhizobium genomosp. III
GCGGTTTTTGCTTGGGCTCGCGCGGCGATTGCTTCGACGGTGGCTCCCGGAGACAGGCCGGCAGGCGGCCAACGCCTCTCCGAAGCCGGTTCTCTCTCAGGCCAACAGGAAGTTGCCGTTGTGCAGCGTGCCCGTGACATTTTGCAGGCTCACGTCCATATCGCTCGTTCCGTCGCCGTCGATATCGATCTGAAGATAGTCGTTACCCGGCCCGGAATTCTGCAGGTGAGCCGAAGCCTGGTTGGCACCGAGCAGCGCCGCATTCTCCACGTACTCGATGTGACCGCCAGCGACGCTAATGCCCGAGAACGTAAAGCTGTCATTATCGGCGTCGAAATTGTGAATGGTATCGGCAGCGCCGGCGGCGGAATCCGCGGTGCTGACAAAGCGGAAGTTGTCATGGCCCGCGCTGGCGAAGATCTCATCCGCACCCGCGCCGGCAGTGATCGTCGTGTTACCTGACGCATTGCCGATCGTGATCCTGTCGAAGTTCGCGGCGGCATTGACGGTCTCGACGTTGGTCACCGTGATGTCGTAGACATTCGCGCTGAAGTTCAGAGTGTCGTTGCCGCCGCCGAGATCGATCACGTTCGCCGGGCTGCCCTGCAACGTCAGAATGTCGTCCGACGAGCTCCCGTTGAGCAGATTCACGTTCCACAGATTGTCGAACGAATTGCTGCCTGCGGCGAGATTCAGGACGTTGGTCCCTTCGCCGAGATTGACCGACACCCCGGACACTGTATTCAGAAGCGTGACCGTATCGTCCGACGGGTTGAGATTGCCGGTGAAATCACTGCCGTTGAGGTTTTCGACGCCACTGATGCTGACCGAATTCACTCCATTGGCGAGCGACACCAGATCGTTTCCACCGCCCATGTCGATGACGATGCCATCGACATTGTTCGTCAAGCTGAGTGAATTGTCGCCCGAATTTCCGTTGATGTGCTCGACGCCGGTCGCGGCGAATGCAGCGAAGTTTCCGTTGAGGGCGATCGTATCCTCGCCGCCGCCAAGGTCGATCGCGACGCCGTTGACCGCTGCGATCGCACCGGTGACAGTCAAGGTGTCGTCGCTCGCGGTTCCGTTCACGTGATTGACGTCGTAGATGTTCACGAACGAGTTCGCGCCGGCAGCGAGGTTCATCGTATTGTCGCCGTTGCCGAGGCTGATGTTCAGGCCCGTCACCGTCGTCGACAAGGTGAGTACGTCGTTGACGCCGGGCGTCGCACCGAAATCGGATCCGCCGACCCCCTCGACGCCGATCAGGCTAAGCGTGTTGGCGCCGCCCGCGAGATTGAGCTGATCATTGCCACCCCCGAGGTCGACGACCAGTCCGTTGGCGGTCGTCGTGAGGTTGACGAATTCGTCGTTGCCGCTGCCGACCAGGTTTTCGACACCCGAGAGATTGAGCGTGTAGCCGTTACCGAAGGTGCCGTTGAGCAGGACGGTATCCCCCGTCCCGGCTCCCAGATTGATCCCGTGTCCGAAGATATTGGCTCCGACGCGAAGATAATCATCGCCAGCCGTTCCGCTCACGGGTGCCGTGTTAGAGAACTGTTGCGTCGAGAGATCGATCGGACTCGCCAACGAGCCCGATGACAGCAACACGATGGCGTCGCTGAACTGCAGCACTTCGACATTGGTCAGACCGTCGGTGCCGTCACGGTTCACGACATTGTCTTGAACCTGGATCGTTCCAGCCGTCGTGACGGTGTATTGCGATTGCGTACCCGAGAAGATCACCATGTCGGTGCCGGCGTCGCCGTCGATCGTATCGTTGCCGCCCTGGCCGGTGATGCCGTCGTTGCCGCCACCTGCGTTGATCGTGTCGCCACTGCCGCCGCCGAAGAAGAATTCGTTATTCGAGCTGCCGATCAGCGTGTCGGCCTGGTTCGAACCCTGGACGCTGTTGACGCCTCCCGTGATGAAGTCGGCGCCGGCCGCACCGCTCACAAGTCCCGTCGAAAGGTCGACGGAAACTCCGCCCCCGCTCGCCTGGGAATACGAGACCCGCGTATTGCCGTTACCGGTGATGGTATCGTTGCCGAGCAGGCCTTCGAACAGGTTGAAGGTACCGAACGATCCTGCCGAGGTGACGCCGGTGAAGCCTGTGGCATTGTAGGTGTCGTTCAGGTTGCTGCCGGTCGCACTGTTGACGCCTACATAGGTGTCAGTGCCGATCGAGCCGCCACCGGTCGCAGTCCCCGCCTGCAGGTTGATGGTCACGGCATCGGTGGCGCTGGAATAGATGATCCGGGTGTTACCGTTGCCGGTGATCGTGTCGTTGCCGGCCAGGCCTTCGAACTGGTTGAAGTTGCCGTTGTTGCCGACGTTGTTGGTTGCACCGTTCTGGAAACCGACGGCGCCGAAATTCGTGGCCGTGAAGACGTCGTTGAAAGTGGTGCCCTGGGCGCCCTCGATCCCGCGGAACGTATCATTGCCGACCGAGCCGTCACCGGTCGCGGTGCCCGCCGTGAAGTTGATCGTCACCGCGCCGGTGGAGAAGTAGATGTTGTTGTAGCTGATGATGTCGAAGCCGCCGCGGCCGTCGATGAAGTCGTCGCCGGCAAGGCCGGTGAACGTTTCCGTCGCCGTGGTGGTGTTGCTACCGCTGATGGTGTCGTTGAACATCGAGGCCATCACGGCGTTGACGCCGCTGAACGTATCGTTGCCCGTGGACAAGTCACCGCTTGCGGTACCTGCCAGCAGATCGACCGTCACCGCGCCGGTGGCGTTGGTGAATGCAACGCGCGTGTTGCCGTTACCGGTGATGCTGTCGTTGCCGCCCATGCCGATGAATTCATTGAACGTCCCGTTGGAACCGGCATTCTGGCTGCTTCCGGTGAAACCAGCGGCGTTGAAGACGTCCGCAGCGTTCGAGCCGCGCACGGACTCGACCGATCGCAGCGTGTCGGTGCCGACCGTCGCGGCGTCGCCCGTCACGGTTCCCGAGGCCAGTTGAACGTCGATCCCGCCCACCGCGGCCGGATCGAGCGCGTAGTCCGCCCGGTCGAAACCAGCCCGGCCGTCGATGAAGTCATCGCCGGCGCGGCCTTCGAACGTTTCCACGGTTCCTGGGCCATTGGCACTGCCGAGCAGTTGGTCGCCAGATCCAGAGCCGACAACACCCGCAAAGCCCGAACCCACCAAGGTATCGGTACCGACCGAGGCATCTCCCGCCGCCGAGTGGGCCGTCAGATCGACGGTCACGCTGCCCGTTGCATTGGCATACGAGATGCGCGTCAGGAGCGCACCCAGGCTGTTCATCGCTCCCGTGATGCTGTCGTCCCCGCCGCGGCCTTCGAACTCGTTGAAGCCCACATTGGTGCCGGCAATGCCGGTATCGCCCGCAAAGCCGGTCGCGTTGAACGTGTCGGCATAGTCGCTGCCCACGATCCCCTCGACGTTCGCCAGCGTGTCCGTGCCGACCCCCGGGCCTGTCACGGAACCTGCCGCGAGATTTGCGGTAATGCCGCCCGTTGCCGCGACATAGTCGGCGCGGTCGAAGCCGAGGCCGCCGTCGAGCAGATCATTGCCGTCGAGGCCCTTGAGGCGATCGTTGCCCGCAAGGCCACTCAGATTGTCGGCGTAGGCGGTGCCGATAAGCGTATTTGCACCGGCGTCGCCGGTGAGGTGCACGCCCTGCCCCAGGATGAAGTCGGCAGCCGTGAGGTTCGACAGCGTCACGTTCAGCAGCGTGAGGGTGTCGCCATTGCCGAAGTTGATGACCGTGTTCGGCCCCTGTTGGGTGGCAAGCGCCTGAACGTCGGCAAGGGTCGAGACACCAGGGATTCCCGTGAGGTCGATCTTGTCGGCGTCCGCCTGCAGGAAGTCGCCGATGGTGTCCGCGCCGCCGCCGGCAGCGTAGACAAAGGTGTCTGCACCAATGCCGCCGTTCAGGCCGTCGTTGCCGGCACCACCGCTGAGCAGATCGTTGCCGCCGTTGCCGAACAGCTGGTCGTTGCCACCAGAACCGGTGATCGTGTCGTTGAAGTTCGAGCCCGCAACGCTGGTCACCCCTCCCAAAATGGTGTCATGACCTACCGAACTATCGCCGTCCACAGTACCGTTTGCGAGGTTAACGGTCACGCCGCCGGTCGCGTTGGCGAACAGCAGCTGCGTGCTGCCGTTGCCGGTGATGAGGTCGTTGCCGGCAAGACCCTGGAAGGAATTGAAACCGATGAAGCCTGACGCGTCGTATGTGTCGGCGAAATTGCTGCCATAGACGCTGTTGACGCCCGTGAAGGTATCGTGCCCGACCGACACATCACCCGTGATCGAGCCGGCGTTCAGGTTGACGGTGACGCCGCCGGTGGCATTCGTGTAGAGCAGTCGTGTGTTGCCGTTGCCGGTGATGGCATCATCGCCGCCGAGGCCCTCGAACTGGTTGAAGGTGCCGTTGTTGCCGATATTGAGCGCACCGGGCTGGCCATAGCCCGTCGCCAGATAGGTGTCGGCGTAGCCCGTGCCCTGAATGCCCTC
>NZ_AJQF01000484.1:0-16392 GCF_000261705.1 Bradyrhizobium genomosp. III
ACGCTCCACTTCCATCCTGTTCGCCGCGCGGCAGGGCCGGACGCGCGGGGTCCCTGCGGCCGATGAGGAGCTCATTAAAGATTTCCGAAACAAGGCGGCGGGTAACCTCACCGACGGCACGATCAAGAATGCGGCAACCGATTTGCGCCATTTGAGCGTGCTCCTGAGCGAGCACGGCAGGCCCTCAATTGCGGATCGAATAGCCGGGAATTGGAAAACGCGCAGCAGGACAATCCGGAGGTGGAAAACCACCAGCTGGAAGCTGAGCTCGATGAGGAGGTCGACAGGTACGCAGGCCGCCGCGGCACGCGCATCAAGGCGGCCTTGAAGAAGCTCCGTGAGGTCGGTGCCGGAAACGCCCTGGCGCCTGATCTCCGCCGACTGGCTCCTCACGGCGCGGACGCAACCCTCATCCACATGTGGGCGGCGGCGGAAAAGGCAACACACAGGATCGAGCCGAAGACGATCGACAGGCAAGCTCGCCGCATGTCTAAGCTGAGTGAGTGGCTGCGGACCCATGATAGGCCACCGATGGCCGGCCGACTTTCCACCCCCGCGTTTGTCCGGGATCTCGAGGAGTACAGGCGCGAAACCAACGACAAGAAGATCAATGCTGATCTGGTCAAACTTGGCGGATACGAGCAAATCCTGGAGGCGAACAGGGCGCTTGGATTGAGGCCTCCTGAGGATCCGGGCCAGCCTTCTTGGGAAGCTGCTCGACAGCCGCATGCACTGCAGGGTCCTCCCGCAACGCCAGCTAGCCCGAGCGCGGGCGCCTGGGATTGGCTTGGCGAGCAGATCCACGGGCCCAACATATCGATGCCAGCGCCGCCCAGCCATTGGCAGGCCGGTTCGTCGCAGCAGCTTCCCGCAACCCCGGCGACGCCGAGCGCCGGAGCCTGGAACTGGCTTGGCGAGCAGATCCAAGGACCCGCCTCACCAGAGCCAGCGCCGCACTGGGGCGCGCAAGCTCATCCGCCGCTCGAGCTTCCTGCTACACCGGCCACCCCCAGCCAGGGAGCCTGGGCCTGGCTCGGGCAACAGATGCAAGACTCCGCATCGCCGTCGTGCGTGAGGCCTCGATCGTCAAACATCTACGGCGGTCTCGACTCCTTCGTTGATCTGGATCCACCCCACACCCCACGACTTGCGTGACGATGCGCGCTCTGCGCCAGCATCTGAATTTGCAGCCGCCTCGTCGTTCGCAGGACCGCCGGGGGCGGCTCCGGAGCTGCGGGATATAGGAGCGATCGTTGGCGCCGGCTGGCGCCACGGCTCCCAGGCGGCTTCAGTCGTGTTGATCGATGTATTGGGAAATATGCATCTGCTGCCAAACCAGTTCGGGCCAAGTCAGTTTGTGATCAATGGGGAGCGCTATTTTCGGCTACGGTGGACCAGGAGGCCGCAGGGATGTTCGCCTGATCCATCATCCCCGCGTGAGCCAGCCGGATGAACCAGGCCCGTCTCAGTCGCTCTATCGTCCCCGGCCGATCGTGCCAGCCGTGCAATCCGGTGAGGGGCCCGTTGATCTTGGGTATCTGATCCGCGGGGATGGGAGCACCGAGATCGATTCCTTCCGCCCTACCTCGTCCGCGCCCTGGAAGGCCAAGGCATCTTGCCGCGGGCGGGCCAACCAACCTATTTCGAGATCCGCGGAGTGCCTTACAGGGGTGAATTGGTGGAGAGCGAAGGCCGCCAGCGCGTACGCATTTATCCTGAACGTGGCTGAAGAGGCAGCAGGGCCTGCAATCGAGCTTTCGGCGGGGCAGCTCGCGTAAGGCGTTCTATAGCGAGGCTGTTGGCAGGCGATGGATCCGTTGCAGGGGCACGGCCTGAACCGTCCAGCCTCCTCTTTGTAGAATCTGCCAAGCGATTCTACCAATTTGGTGCGTGCCCGGACATGCTTTCTGCATCCCTGATCCTTTCACATAGTCCGCCAATTCTTGTCTTGAAAACCGCAGCTACCACAGATCGAACGCATTCCTGATCGAGGGAGCACCGGCGCCGAGCGCAGGCGATGGCCAAGCGCCAAGAACTTGGCCACCAAACGAAAGTTTGCTGACAAAGGCTTTTCCTGATGGCCGCCCAAATTCCTCGGCGGGCGCGGTATTTCGCAACCTGCATAGCTTAAGGCCTCATGCCCAGTTCAGTTATTGCGCTATGCAAAGGCCCCTCGCGCTGCGTTGCAAACACCTGGTCCGCTCGGGAGCAGAGTGCAAGTGCCCACTGGACCTGGGAAGCCGATGAAAGCGAGCTTGGTGCGATAAAAATCGCTAAGGTCAGCTTCCTCCCAGCGCTTTTCCCAAATAATCTCGAAAAGGATCAATGAGGACAGAGTGTGCGGGCGGCCGCCGGCGCTCAGGCTCACCGCCCGCAGCAAGCCAGCGTTCGATAGTCCTCACGCTCATGGCGATCTGCGGCGCGATCCCGCGCGGCGACAGACCGGTGGCGCGCAAGTCGAGGATTTCGGCATGAAGTTGCGCGACGATTGAGAGCCGCGGGCGACGGCTCGTCAGATTCTCGAAAGTTTGTTCATAGTAGGACTAGCTCAATTGATTGCATGACGAGAGGCTAATGTGGAACCGCACAATTTTGACGTAACTGCCGGGCCGCGGTACAGGTCTCGCAAGAGCATCAACCCGACCGATCCGGGCAAGACGACTTTGAGCAGCAATTAAACGAGGTGCGCGAAGCCGATAACGCGATCCCTGACGGTGGGCCACGCGGTAGGCCCTCTACCAATGTGTCTAGCTACACCAGCAGTCCCCGGCCGAGCCGATGAGTGCACTTGCCAGGAGCAACCTCTTGCCAAGCGAGGTCCTCATCAACGATGAGCGTAACACAGCTGAGTTGAGAGCAGCGAAGAGGCCAAGGGCCCTAAAAAGTCCGCAAGGCGTTGCCATTGAGCAGCAGCTGAGCGAGTTCGCCAATTCAGGCGGTGGTGGAGCAATGTCAGCAGCCTCCGCGATGCAGCCGGCTCAATCAACTGGGATTGTGGTACGGGGGCATCAGTTGGACAAGCGGCCTGTTTATCCGAGGATGCTCCCGAAATCTTGAGGCTTGAGGAGGCTCTCATCAAAGGCGGGATGGTCGCCGGTGGGGCGAAGCAACATGCAGGCGCTCTTCTTAGCTTTAGCCGTTGGCTCTTCGCAAAACGCAGACCGAGCATTGTTGCTCGGCAGGACAATAAGTCGCTGAGCAATGGCGGTGACGTATACGAGTTCGTCGGAAAGGGAAATCCCAAAATCCTCCTTGTAGCATTAGACCATCTCCGCACCTTTCGGTCGACGGGCGAAGTCATCGTACGCCAACGGAGCGGTCGCGCCCGCCCCCCGAACGTGGCCCCCATCCATCCCGAAAGCGCGGCACTGATGGAACCGACGCTCATCGGCGACGCCGCTGCACAGCACAGGGCCTCGTACGAAGCTAGCAGTCGGCGAGAGGAGCTTCGGGACGGGCAGGAGGATCAACCCGCCCCGTCGGCTTTCGTCCAAGGGCACGTCGCGATCAATCCCGAGCAGCTTCATCAGTGGGAGCTTTTGCAAGTGCTGGATCATCTTGATCATCAACCCATTCCGTCACCAGCCTCCGTCCCTTCGGACAAGCTTCAGCGACTGGAAAAGGACTTACAGGGCGAGTTGCACCGACACCCTGCCGCGTCGTTCTCCGCCGATCCAGAAGAGTTTAGTTTCGATCTAAAGCAATTCTCTCCAGGGGAGCTTCGGCGATTGCTTGATAATCAATCCATGCCGTCCCCCGTCTCCGTCCCCTCAGAGGAGCTTCAGCGACTAGAAAAGGACTTGCAGGATGACTTGCGCCAACACCCTGCCCCGTCGTTCTCCGCCGGTCCAGAAGGGCTTAGTTTCGATCTAGAGCAATTCTCTCCAGGGGAGCTTTGGCGATTGCTCGATGATCAATCCATACCGTCGCCAGTATCCGTCGATCCAGATGACTCGGCTCTAAATTTAGAGCAGTCTGATCTTCCCCGAAAGAGTGGAGGGGTTTAAGCGGCTTTTAGCTCCATCTCGATCGGGCGATATATCGATTGCGGAATGGAGCCGGGTTCGGCTCGTAGAAGCCCTCGATGAAAGCAAAGATAATGCGCTGGGCGTCGGCGCGGTTATGGTTGCGATGACGAACCAGTGTATGGAGGAAGCTCTCCATCGGGGCATTGTCGTAGCAAACGGCCTCGCGGCTCATCAACGCGGTGATGCCGGCGCCCGCGAGACCGCCTCGTCTCATGCAATTGGGTTCTTTGGTGAAGGTTGCGGAATTCACGGGCGCGAATAAGGTCATAAGATCAGAATCGCAATCGATGCCCGCGATTCGCCCTTGCTCCATGCCTTCCGCTCGCTGGTTTCCCCCGAGCTTACGATCGTCCAGGTCCTTCCCCATGCCGATAAAGTGGTGCTCGTTGCTCGGTCGAAGGTCGCGCTCTCGTTTCTGTCACGCTTAGCCGACTTGCCGTGGTAGGGTTCGGTCCCATGCGTCACGATAACGTCGGAGCAGAACGGCGCTTGCGATGATCAGAAGAATATCAACGTAGATATCAACAGATTGAGCGCGTGTTCCGTTTGGGGCGTGTGTGTGATGATTGTCGGGTAATGAATGTATGACAGTCCGACGCTTGCATATATCCCCGGAGCGAGATGCGCGATGTATGTTCCCGTGACTGCTGTGCTATCGCGGTGCGCAAGCTGGCCTTTTGCCAGAGCAGCATCCACTGCAAGCTTACTCCAGGCCGTGTTGGTCGCCACGAGAGCAATCAGATCACTGGGCCGGCTATCAAAAGGTCCCTTTGCATAAAGACGAAGCTCGTAATACCGGCTGATCCTGTTGCGCTCAGGTGGAGCTCCCATGACGGAGAAGCCGCCGTAGATGCCGCGAGACGGCGACCCAAGGGCGTCACTCTGCCAGAGCTGCCTGTCCGCAGCGATGTAGTGAAAATTATTTCCGCTCTCCCTTTGTTGCTTGGGATCCGCCAAATTCGTGTAGCGGCTCCTGTTCAAACCAACGCCCGCCCGCAGCCACGTGTCGGGTACGCCGGGAGCAGCCTTGCTCTTGTAGCCGGCTTCTTCGACAAGAAGGATGCCTGCATTGGCCGTGCTCCATTTCAAGCCGGTGGGATTCTCGGTTATATGGGCATAGGCACCATCTGGACTGATTGAGCGCTGGACGGAGACCTTGTTGTACAAGCGAGCGTCAAAATTGTACTTCAAGTTGGCCGCTGGCGTGGGCGCGGCATTGGTGCTCATCCCAGCCTGGAACAAGGCAGACATGTTCGATCCTGTGATTCCTCCGAACAATGTGCCGGTGAATTCATTCTGGTTTCTGAGGTAGCCAAGTTTGAGTTCTAGTGTCCTGTTGAAGAAAGTCTGGTAGTAGGCGAGCGTATTGAGTCCCACCCGATCTGGCCCTGGGCGATCCCACGTCCAGTATTGCTGCTCGGCCCCTACGACAATCTGTCCGTCGGCAATGCCAAACCGGCTCAGATCGTAGGTGACGATCATGAAGTTCGCCGACGCGAAAGTCGGATTCTGGCCCATATAGAGCTGGTTTGCGATAGTGCTTCTGGCTGCATGCGGTAGCTGGTTGCTTGCAAAGGAGTTATGTGTCCACCCGATATAGCCGATGCCGACGTCCGCCAGCGCAGATCTAACGCCCCCCTTGTCCTGATCAATCGTATCTGCAGGACCAGGGATGGGGAACCACAACCCTTTTTCACGCAGATTGTCGTACCTTTGGAAGGGATCGATCGTTTTTTGCGGTCTCGTCTGAGCAGCCCTGTCCGCATTGCCGCGCTTCTCCAAAGGCACTCCGGGACCTGCTGCTCGCGCCGGGGCAGGAGGGCGGATTGCCTGACAGATCAGGTCGATCGGGAGCTTTGCGGCCCGGTCGGAAGTCTTTCCTCTTTTGCTGGCCTGATCCACAGGGTGGTTACTAGGATCAAGTCCGCTCGCGGTTTGTGCCAGTACGGGATTGCCGACCAGACAAGCCGCTAGCGAAAGTGCGATAGCAAGCCCAGATTGCTTGCCCCTTAGTCTTAAATTGAAAGAAAGTGCTGCCGTAGCCGAGTATGTCCGGGGCGAGGTCGTCGCAAGAAGGCAATCACGCATGGCGTAGTTCGGGTCCATGTCTGCCGGCCATGAATATGCGGCCTGATTGGCCCGAAGTGAGCTCGCGGCGGCGTGTGGCACGCGCCTGCTTCCACATCGTCATTGCAAGCGCAGCCAAGCAATCCAGACCCCCCGCAGTGGCAGTCTGGATCGCTTCGTCGCCAGCGCTCCTCGCAATGACGAGCAAGCGGCATCGCGGCTGTCGTTTCGCGTCCGTGGGGGAGGGGGACGAGCCAGAACTCGATCTATCCGAACAGAGCCACTCAGGCTTCCTGAACCTCTCAGCTCGCGGCGCGAGGATGATCTGGTCCGAAACTTTGGTTGTGCGTGACGCCGGTGCGCCCAGAGCCAGCGGAGAGCGCTGGCTCGGCAAATGCTCACGAGCGCGCGGAGCGTTCTGTCCTGGCCGCCAAAGCGTTGCGAATGTCCACCTTGCTCACTGTGCGTCAGGCGAGTCTGGCGGTGGTGCGCATCTGCATCGAAGGCGGCTTTCTGGACCAAACGGCAGCCACCCGAAAGCAAGGCTAGCCGTGCAAGAGGCTTGGCTTCACGAAGCGTTTCATTGGTATCGTTGTCAGCGAAACACGAGACGATCGGCGGGCTTGAAGGCCGAAGAGCTTTTGGATTTGCGCGCGCGGCAACCACACCACAACATCCAACGTGATAGCGCAGGGGACCGGAGGAATCAGCCATCGAGCAGCTTTGGCGGATATCGGCGAGCAGTTGCTTTCTGCCGTCGGCGCGGCAAAACCTGTCTTGCATCCAAAACCTTGATGTGCGCGGCGTTCGTTGGTTACGCTTGCCACGTGCCCGTCATCTCGAACAACCTGCCGGAACTGGTAGTTGATCAGGTGCAATGTTTGCCGGTCCAATCGCGCCATTGCGGCTCGGCCGATCAGCCGTGGCGCTTACGTGGCGCGTCCCAGACGAGGTTGCTGGTCTGGGCAATGCGTGAGGCGGGGCTCCATCGAACACTTGCAGGAATCAGTGGACGGTTTGCATTCGTGCCGGGGCACGGTAAAAAATCTGCAAGGTTCTTCTGAATGATGAGAGAATGCTGCGCCATCGCCGACTACGACGAGAACCATTGCTCGCTGGTGGCGCTATCATTGAGAACGCGCGCAAATTGTCGCGTTGCTCAAGAAGGAGCGTTTCATAGGAGTAGGCGCAGCCGATCGGGAAGCTCACCAAGATTGATTATTGTCGACGCTGGCAGCTCCTGGAACGCGGGAGCATCGCGAGCTATCGCGTCGACAAAATAAGCCTGCTGGAACGAGATCTTGAGCGAGGGACAATGGACTTGATTGATCAAGCGGCCGCTTCAGACTTGCGGCCGCTCTTGCACGGGCCGTCAAGACGGATTCTCCCGGTTTTGGTGCTCCCGCTTATCCTCGTCGGCTCGTGTGCTGCTAGCGCCTGGCTTTGGGCTAACCTTGAAGAGCCTGTCGAGACGCCGGAAAGCAGCGAAGTCGCTTCAACGATGAGCCTGCCACCGGAGGACAGGGCATCCTTGTCCGAGATAAAGTGGGCACAGCAGAAAAATGGTGATGAGATCGCAGAACTCAACCGCCGGATCGATGCCCAGCGGGATGTCCTCAAAGGGGTCCTGGATCAGATCACCATACTGACTTCGCGGATCGATGCGCTGCAGAGTTCAACACCTGTCCCTTCTGCTGCTTCCGAGCCTCCTTTGTCGCCAGCCCGGGCTGTTTCGAGCGCCGCCAGGAAACGCTTCGGGCGGTCCAAACCACAGGGACCTGTTTCCGTCGGAGGCGCGCCAGTGATCGCCGGACCGAAGACAGCCGAGCCTTGAGTCTGGGACGCTGCAGGCGTCGTCGAGTGTCCAACTGTGCTCGAGGAGGTGGACCGTAGCTTCGCAAAGCTGCCTCCAGCCGTAAATTTCCCGAAGCTGGTGCGGGCGCCGGCGTCTCCAGCGGCACGTCGCTGAGGCCGTCACCATCATCAAGAGCAGTCAAGGGGAGGTGGGGCAGAGCCCTTTCGGCATGATCGAGCCGTGGCCCTGAACGGCGGAATCCGCTGCGCTTCTCCTTCAAATCAGCTTCCCTTTAGTCAGCCCTCCCGGTTTGAGGCCATATCTGAAAGATCGTTGTCATGACACCGCCGCTGCATCCTCGAAATCTGGCCTGTCTGCCGGAGGTGCCTCTTCAGATCATTCCGTCGCGAAGAGCTTAAATGTTTGAGATCTGCTCACATGCGCGGCTTAGTTAATAGGGATACGGTCGAGATAGGTGTCGAATGCGGCAGCAACAGCACGAACGAGAAACCGGTGTTCCTGCTTGACCCGAATGAATCCCTCTTCAATGTCCACTATCCCGTCTTCGGCGAGCATTCCCAGCCGGTCGGCCGAATTGAGAAGAGGAATTGGATCAAATCCGTGAGCAGCACAGATCGCTGGTACGTCGGCCTGCAAATCGCACATCAGACGCTCGATAATTGCGGCGCGGAGGCGATCTTCGGGGGAGAGGCAGTAGCCTTTTGAGGTTGCCGGACGACCAGCCTGAATGTGTTGGTGATAGGAAGCGGTTGCGCTCTCGTTCTGAACGTAACCCTCACGCAGACGGCCGATGGCTGACGGACCTAAGCCGATCACGGTTTTGCAGGTATCAGCCGAATAGCCCAGGGAGTTGCGGCGAAGCTGACCGGCTTTCTGCGCCAGCGCGAGCTCGTCGTTGGGCAGGGCGAAATGGTCGAGCCCGATCTGGCGGTAGCCAGCCGAGACCAGCGTATCTGCGATAGCCGCGGCTTGCTCGGCGCGGGCGAGATTATCCGGCAGCGCCGTCTCATCGATCTGGCGCTGACGTTTCATATAGGAGGGGACGTGAGCATAGCCGAAAACTGCAAGCCGGTCTGGCCGCATGGCCAGAGCCGTCCGTGTAGAGTCCACGCAAGATCGCACCGTCTGATGCGGCAGTCCGAAGAGGAGGTCGAAATTGATGCGGCTTATCCCATGCTGGCGAAGGCTTTCGACGACAGACGCCGTCTGCACCTCGCTCTGGACGCGGTTGACCGACCTCTGAACCACCCCGTCGAAGCTTTGCACGCCGATGCTCGCGCGATTGACGCCGGCCACTTGTAATGTTTCAACCATCTCGGCCGTGAACGCACGTGGGTCGATTTCTATGGCGATGGTAGCTGATTTGCTGAACGCGAAGCAGCGTCGCAGGAGTGCCATCAAGGCGAGAAAATCGGCCGGTGCAATAGTAGTCGGCGTCCCGCCGCCGAAATGCACGTCGCTTACCGGCAGCGCGCGAGGCGCTTGCTCTGCGACCAAACGTATCTCGGCATGCAGCGTCGCCAAGTACTTGCGGATCGGTCGCTCGCTGCGAGTGAGGCTTGTAGGGAAGCCGCAATACCAACAGATAGCACGACAGAACGGAACGTGGATGTATAGCGACACGGGATCGTCGGGCGGCAGCCGCCTCAACCATGTCTCACAAGTCTTAGCACCGACGGTCGCGGAGAAATCCGGCACGGTCGGGTATATGGTGTACCAAGGCAGGCGAGCGTCGCAATACTTGTTCAGGAGATACGTCTGCAAAGCCTAACTTTCTCATGGTCGAGCGGCATAAAGCTGACCGATGCCCACTGTTATGTCTTTGCGTTATGTCAAACGCGTCTAACGGTTCCTGAGATCTGGCCTGCTCTCGACGTCACGGCCAAACGCAGCGTTGGGGTTCATGCCTGGAAGTGAGCGCCGCTCGTCCGCAATTATTCGGACGTTTATGGTGGCATATGAATTTCTACGAGGACGCTCGAATTAGCGCGGTGTACCGCGACTAGCCGTGCGCAGTATCAATCGCTCATCGGGCAGCGTCGTTTCCGCATTCCCCCTGGCGTGCTGCCTTTTTGCGACGGAAACAGGGATCTTAAAACCTCAGCAGGGCAGCTGAGCTTGTTGCTGGACTTCCGAGGAAAGGCGGACGTGGTTGCTCCGCAATCGACGGATGCCTCCCGTTCAAGGCCGGAGCGTCACGGAGATAAGTGACTTGCTAGAGCAGAGCGCGATGTGCGATGTGCGATGTGCGATTGCAGCACGTGACGCTGCGTGCGATTCAAGTCTTTTGTAGCAGCTCACGAAAAACTTTTTTGGTTTCCAGCATAAAATCAATGAGCCTCAATTCCGCCACGCTGCTTGTCTCATTGCCGCAAGCATCATCACGGATGTACTGATGATGTTGGGGTGGCCCCGGCGCACTTCACGCCCCCGGCAAAGTGCGTCGGGACGCCTTGGTTCGCCGGCGTCTCGTTCAGATCCAAATACATGTCACTAACTCACAACGAGTTGGACGTCGTGCTGATGGCAAACGCGAGCTCGGAACGATTTGCTGTACTTTCTATTCTGCTTCATCGGTTGAGGCGTTTTGTTTCTGATAACGCCGTTGCAGCTGTTGATCGGCCAGATCGCATATCTATGCAGCGAGTCTTCATTGGCGTCGCATCAATGCGATGGACCTCCAGATTCGGTTCCACATAAGTCGCCTGGTGAGGCGTCGATCATCCCGTCACAAAACATTCCTACGCTGCGAGCTGGAGGCCATGTATGCAGGAGCCGGGGTGTAAGGTTGTGCCTCATGATTACAGAAAATGGGATTCGCATCCTGGCGTTCCAGTCCATTCACACTGGATCGATAAAGTGTCTGTTTCGAAAACCAATCGAGCGTGGACATCATCTTCGTAATATTCTCCATGAGGACGCAGCCCACACGCGCGCGAGAAAGGAGATTGCGCGGCCTTGCAGAAATACTATATTGAGAGTTCATCGCCCTATCGCTCCTAACCAAGTCGAATGCGCACCCTGGCGCGGTCCTCAGGGTAGTGAGAGCTTGCCGGATCGCCATCGATCAGGTGCTCTTCGTCCGGCACGCTTGATTGAAGCGTCGCGCCAGGCCATAGCCGAGATCGGCGTACGCCTCGTTTGCTCGCCCGGCCTGCCCGACGTTGATCCTGCAGGTCGATTGGAAGCGCGAATCGGATGCGATCTAGTACTGACCGTCCGCCTCAGGACGATGCGGAGCGCGCTCGGATCCGCCTCACCCTCGCTCGACCCTACGGCTTTTCGCGATCGTGTTGGCGGCTTTCAGTGTTGGGCAAGGCGCTCGGACCAGGCTTGAGCCGCGGCTCGCAGAAACCTTGTACTTCGATCTGACCGCGCTGGGATCGCCCGCATGAAAGATGCGCGTTTCCACTTTAAGCGCGAACCAATTGAATGCCGGCAACGAGCAGAACGGCCGCCAGTATGAATCTGATGGCTGTCTGGCTCAACCATTTCAGGCCGATTACTGCTCCAGCGACCGCCCCCGCCAGCGTGAAGATAGCGTATAGAGCCAAATCCGGAGAGGGAAATTGCCCGGTGAAAAGAGCTCCGACGAAGCCGACTGTGGAATTGGCCAGGATAAAAGGGGGTGATAGCGCGACGGTCTGCCTCGGTGATGCCCAATTCAGTGCGATGAGCGTCGGGGCGAGGAACACACCGCCGCCCACCCCAGTCAGGCCAGAAACGAGGCCAAGGACCGCGCCAATGCTCACGCTTTCCCGGAGCGGAATTTCGCCGACGCGATCGACAGCTCGTCCCCGCTGCATGATCATCACTGCGCTCGCCAGAAGAAGAACGAGTCCGGTTAGTGTTTTGTACATGTGCTCCTCGAGCACAATCAAGCCACCGGCAAGCGACGCTGGCATTGACGAAAAGAGAAGAGGGCGCAGGATTGTCCAGTCAACGACCTTGTTGCGGTTGAACAGCCAAGTAGAATAAGCCGCGACGACAATGTTGAGACCAAGCGCCGTGGGGCGCGTCTCTGTCGATGACATACCAAAAAAAGCCATTAGCGAGAGGAATGCAGTCCCGCCAGCCTGGCCAACGCTCGCATATAGCAGGGAGATGATCGCGAAGAGCAGGGAAGTCATGCTTCACATATCTTGGCGACGATCTTCGCCCGTTTTATTAGCAAGCCCATCATGATTCGTGCATCTGGTGCGGCCTAATTGTATTTCCGCTCGGGGCGGATCTAAGCGGTTCGCCGGAATCGTGCGGCCGGAGGTGTAGTCAGTTCAAGTTCCTTAGCGAGTGCCATGTGTGGACCCTCCCATCAATTGCCGAGGTTGGTAGTTGACTGGGCCCCAATAGGGGGCGTTTGAGGCCCTGAGAGGACGGCACTCGAGGGGGCGGCCGAGGTGAGCTGCCGAGGTGAGCTGCATTTGTTGCTGTAGCTTACCCCGTGCCGCAGCTCGCAATGGTACTGTCGCCTTCCCTCCCCATGTCATGAATGCTTCGAGGCACCTACCTCGCAACCAACCGTCCGCATTCGAAGTCCTTTTGCGACGATTGATTTTGGCGAAATCAACAGTTGGTATGGCACTTGCTAGTCCGATCCGGGGGCCTCTCCTTCTGGAATGCGCATGCAAAGTGTCTTCCGCATCAAACAGGTTTCGCGACTGCGCCTATCGCTTGTTGCGTTTTTGACGTGGCCCATTTCTGTCCGTTCGGTTCGTTTGTACCGGGCCTGCCGGACGGGCCCGATGAAATGCCGGACAACGATGCGGGGAGTATGGCGTCTGCATCGGATCTTCCGTTCAGCTCATCGATCGCGTCACCGACGCTGTCACACGCCGAGAATCAGCGACAGGTTAGCGATGGATGATTCGCAAGATTGGGAAAAAAGATGACACTTCTGTTGTCTTCATCTCAAAGCAGGGAATTGGTACTGACAAGACGCAGATCGAGTCTCGCACTGAAAGGTGCGTGCTCTACCTTACGTGTAGTTCAGAGCCCAAGATCTCCTCGTGCTCGCCCGAGAGACAAAGCGAAGCACCGTTCGGACGCGACTGCGTTTTCTCGCCATGCAAGCTAAACCGACCCAAGCATCTAGCCGTGCGTGCGCTCGGTTCTTGTCGCCAGCACAGTCCCGGGGCCCTCGGCCCTTCTATCACTGCCGGCATGAGTAAGATGGAGCATCCTTGTGTTCGCATGGAGTCGATCCGCACGGACGACAGGCGATGATCTCCGAGTTCGCCAGCTCGCCATCAGCGAGCACTTTGTCGATCGCCTCGGAGCAAGGATGATGACGCTATTCGGTTGTTTGACGATGCGATCATCCTGGCGCAGTCGCCGGCAGAGCAACGAATGCGGCCAATGGCGTCAGAGAAGGAAAATCGTTATGGGAAATTGGGATGATCCTGGAAATCAGCGAGAATGCAGTCAATTTTCATGTCAAGAATACGATGGGAAAGCTGGGTGCGACCAGCCGGATTCAAGCAGTCGCGATAGCTATTCGCCTCGATGTTCTTTGAATTCAATTGAGGAACGACCGCCAACTGTCACATCTTTGGCTTCCAGCTTCTGGCAAGTTGAGCACGGTGCTTTCGGTGAACTCGCAGATATAACCCTCCTTTGGGCAAGTCTGCATCTCGCGCTGGGTGAGGTTCTGGGGCTTCGTAAGGTCGGTAAGATGTGGAATCGGCCGATCTAATGCTCACTGGTCGGAGCATGGCTCTCTCCACCAGCGGGTGATTCTTTGCTCAGATGAGCCCGCACCGCTTGCTCGGGACGTCGGACAGGGGTCTAGGGAGAGGAACAGCTGAGGAAAGAACCCCGACCGCGGGCCGGGGTCCCGATTCATCCAAACGCGTGGAGATCTTTATCTGGCGAACGGCCAGCCAAACTTGTAGTTGAGCCGTGCCGTGATGAGATCGACGTCCTGGTGCGCGCGATCCGCGCCAAGGGCCGCTGGGAAGCTTATGTTGCTGCGCTGCATGAACAAGTGGTTATACTCGACGCCCGCTGACCAGTTCGGCGTGAGGCTGACTTCGGCACCGGCGCCCAGCACGCCACCCCAACGCACATCATTGTTTTTGCCAAGCTCGGTGCCGGTTGCCACCGAGTTGACGTAATAGGTGTTGCTGGTCACCGCAGCACCGCCCTTGCCATAAAGGAGCACAGCATTGAACGCGTATCCGATATGGCCCGTGAGTAGGCCGAATGCATCTGTCGTGGTGCCAACGGTGTCTGTCGGGAAGGCGGTGCTGACATTGGAGCCGCGGAAGTCGGCCCAGTTGCCCTGGCCTTCGAGGCCGTACACCATGTTGAAGATTTGCCAACGATAGCCGATCTGGCCGCCAACGGTACCGCCAGTCGAATTATGGCAGCCCTCGGAAGTGATGCCATTGAAATCCCAGCAATTGTGGCTCGTTCCCCAGCCACCGTTTGCGCCCATATAGTAGCCGGACCAATCGATAATCGGGGCCGCGACCGGCAGCGGTGCCGCCTTGACCTTGACGGGCTGCCCGGCCAGATCCGTGCCGAATGAGGGGGCGGCCGCACAGAGTGCGCCGATGCATGCAGTCAGAATAAGAATCTTTTTCATTCGCGTGTTGTTTCCTTTAGGTGCCCCAGGCACCGTGCCGTTTAACAACATGAACGCGAATTGCTGTAACTGGCGCACAACATGTCTTGGAAAGAAACGTGCCCAATCGCCCGCGGCGTCAGATTGCGGAGCTCGCGGTTTCCGCTGCTTTGCTTCTACCGAGACGCTGTGGCTCGGCAGTGGTCGCCTCGCGCGGATCATCCTCTTTGAAAATGATCGTTCATGATCACCTGCGACGCGGAGCAAAGCCAAAAGGTGTTCGGCTCCTTCCGTCGCTAAGCTGCGGCAACGCCCAGCCGCACTTACAGTACTGGATCGATGGCACGCCTCAGGCGCTTAAGGTCATTCTTCCGGCAACACGGACGTGCTATCGCTTGCAATCGCGAGCAACGCGATGCCGATCGATTGCAGGCTCGATCGCTTTGGCTCTGGAACGACCACAAGTCTAGCTCGATGGTCCGTCAACTTCGACCTTGATTGATGGGTCGGGAAGCCCACTGCGTGCTAGACAGTGCTCTTGCTTGAAGTTGCGCAAGATCGTGCCGAGCTCAAGGTCACCGTGGTCGGTTTCCTGGCGCGAGCGAATACCAGCGCGGCCGCCCCGTCTCGCCGCCGTCTGGGCCTGGTGTTCAGCTTCCTGGTCTCGGCCGCCAGAGGAGCTGTAGAGGCAACAGCTTTCTCGAGCGCTCTCGTTTCAGCGGGGCCGCACATGATTAGAGAAAAGTCTGCTCGACCACGCACTGGCCCGAATTTTCCACCGTATGAGGCGCCCTAAATGCCTTAACGGCGCCGGATGCTCTCGCCGCAATAGGCACAAGCGAGTCATTGCCCGGTCGACGGTGCCAGTTCAGCCCGCAAGTTGCGTATCGCCTCGTTGGCCAGATTCAAAGCATTCCGTTCGCCGTTTCTTATCGAGCACTCGAGGTAAGTGCGCAATCGGCTATGAAGGACGGCCTTCAGATTATGTGCCAGCAGCGGATCCTTCTCGACAAAGCTCCAAGCCTTGTCAAATGCGACGCTCACAACGGCATCTGGCACCTGCACCTGCTCGGAAAAGATCTGATCCATCTCTAACGCTCCTCGACATCCTGATACAAGGAAGTACCTTCTCAAAAGCAACCGGATTGTGTTGCGTGTCTCAGCACGAAAGACATCTGCTCTTCAACCTCTTCCACGCTACTCCCGGGACTTCAGGAGAGGATATAGATGCTTGTTGAAGTTGCGATGACCGAACGCCGTAATGCCCGCGCAATTCGAAGAAATTCTGAAAAGAGTGAAGCGAGTACGAGTTGTCGTGCCCTTCATTGCCGTCGTGGGCCTCTTGGTCGGTCACCAAATTGTGGCTTTTCCTTCATTCGGAAGATCGGCCCCCACGGGTTGCGGTTAAAGCCCAGCATGATGAAAAAGGCCGCCTACTCTTTTCCCACTCTCAAGAAGCGTTCAAACCGCAATGGCGCTTGTGACGTCGGATTTGGGGTGATGTAGCCTGTTCCGGATGAGACTTGTCTGCTTTGCGACAAGTCTCGACGCCTATTGCCGTGTGATATTCACCTGCGCGTGGCTTTCTGCTCCGGCCGTGGTGTTTGTTACCGGTCAGGCGCCTAAGAGAGGGAACGAGATGCAAGGGCAATTGCACTTTCCCCACGGCGGATTCTTAGTCGTTTGGCAAAGAAGGGCCGGGCGCCGTCGGTGTGGGTTCAATACGGAGTTGCGTAGGAAAGCCGGCGCAGCGTGGGATCGGCGGCGCGCTTCCGAGCTTTGGATACTTGCAGCTCGTGAAAGGCGTCGAGGGACAGCAAGGCCCAGCTAGATCGAATGCGTCGCCGGCGGCGTGAGTATAGCGCGACGATCTGGGTCGGAAGACGTATTGCCTCACATATCGATGCTCCCGGGCG
>NZ_AJQF01000485.1:0-22403 GCF_000261705.1 Bradyrhizobium genomosp. III
GAAAAACCCCGGCATGAAAGCCGGGGCCCCGTGATGCCACGGCGTACATCCGGCCGTGACGATCAGGCGACAGATTGCATTTGGTTCTTAAAGAAAATGTGACCTTTTGCGGCCGTCGCTCTTGAATGTCGCGCCAATCAATCGCGATCACACACTGTTCCATCCGCGCGTTCACCCTGTCCGGTATAAGATATCCGTGTCACGAAGGGTATTCGTGAGGTTACGTCGAGCCCGCCACCGACGCCGGCACGGCGTCACGTATGGAATCGTCCAGATGGCGATGCCTTCACCGACTTCGTACACAATATCTGCGGCCGTCTGCACGATTGCCGTCAGCACCACGGCGTTCATCCACTTCACGGGCTGACCGCGCCCTAGCCAACAGGGCAGATCTTGCCGCGGAGCTGCTAGCGTCACACCGAAGGGGCTGGACTGGATCAGGCACCCCGAGTGCTCGCGGTCCTCGTCTTTGAAGCTGGACTGAGAGCGACCTAAGCGTCGAGGCTCGACCGATCATCGCAGACAGGCAGGTTCGTGGCGGTCATTGTGAGGGGCATCGACCAAGCGGCGGCGGATCACAGACACGGCCAACGACTCTCGTGAGCGCGGCGTGTTGCCGAGGCTTGATCGCGGAAGCGGAGATTCGCAATCGCCGGGTCAGAGAGCCAATCACCATTGAGTTCGTTGGGCCGGGCTCTCGGTATAGCGCGACGATCTGGGTGGGAAGACGTATTGCCTCACATATCGATGCTCCCGGGCGCGATCAGTTGCCTCATTTATTTTGCTCCTGGCCTGAGTTGAGGAGGAGGCCGGGTGCGGAGATGGCCGGGGTTTCGGAGCGCCCGGCCTCCTCCGCTGGCACCTCGCACGTCATTGGGGTGTTGTGACCTCATGCCCTGGCGGCATTTTTTCTGAAGCAAACAGCAGCGCATTCGCTTGCTCGCTGCGCCAGGATTTCAACCGACGTTGAAGGGTTCGAAGAAGCTTGTTCGGATAGTCTCCAGGATATTCCACCTGCAGGCGCGAGAGCAGTTCGCTGCCGGTCCGCCAAGGCTCGGCTTCAAACCATTTTCTCAAATCTGACGTTGCCCGGATAAGCGGATCGGGACGACGCCGGCCCCTTTTAGCCTTCACGATTGGCCGATCCGTCGGGCGCGTGGCGCCGTCCTTCCAGGCCGTTCGCAGGCTTGCCAGGAAGCGATCAATCGATTGTGATGCCGCAGCAGGATGGGCGGATGGTTGGATATCCGCGAGCGCCGCGAGGCGCTCCTGCACGTCGCGGATGTCGCGCAACAACGTGACCGGATCGAGAGCGGTATAGATTTCCTGGAGATGGTGGCGGACCGCATCAGGCGTGCGGGCGTCCGCTGACAGGCGCTGGTGGGGTGTTGCCGGCGCGCTGTATGTCTTACGTACACGAGCACCGTCGCGCTGCTTGGCTAACAGTTTGAACGAAGGTTGGAAGAAGTTTACGAACAGCCGCGCTGACCGATAGAGTTCCGCCAGTAGCTTGGCCGCCTCCAGGCCTTCGAACCTACGATAGCCGACCATCCTGCGCACGACGGCGCCGTTCTTTTGCTCGACGAACGCCTGGTCATTCTTCCGGTAGGGACGGCAACGCGTGAAGACAATGTTGGCCGCCTCGCAGTAGGCCTTCAACGTCTCATTCATGAACACGGTGTCATTGTCCGTGTCGAAGCCGAGCAGCGCAAAAGGCAATTGCTTGCGCAATTCCGTCAGCACCGTGCTCACCAGCGTCTGTTCGCGCACGATCAGAGGTGCGCACTCTGTCCAGCCGGTAGCAATGTCGGTGAGCACGAGGGTCTGGATGAAGCTGCCGCGCGCAGATGGACCGCTATGCGCTACAAGGTCGGCCTCGACGAATCCCGGCGCCGGATCATTCCAATCTGCCGAAGTCCGTATTGGAATACTGCGACGCAGGGAATGCCCCGCGTGCCGCCGGCGCTTGCGACCCAATTTTTCTCGAACCCGCACCAAGGCGCGGTCGATCGTCGCAGCGCTCATCGCCAAAAGTTTGGTGCGAATCTCAGGGGCAAGGTCGAGGTGCCCGTACCGTTCCATCGCCTCAATCAGCGCGGGCATTAATGCTTTCAGTCGCTTCCCGCAGATGCGGTCTGACGCCTCCCAAAGCAGCACGAGTGCGGTGTGTTCTGCTTCATTATATATCCGACGTCGCGCCCGTCGGCCCGGATGTACGCCTTCCTGGTTTCGAAGTAGACGCATCGCATGCTTCCGATGGAATCCGGTGATGTCGACGAACTCGTCCAATATCCGCGCCTTCTTCGCGCGATCCGACCGCCGATAGCGCACGCCTGCCGCCGCCGTCAGTTCCTTCCGCGTTGCCATGCTTAGCCACCCCATCTCCGCCCCTCGCTCGTTCCCGGTCCAGGGGAGCAATTTACGTGAGGCAACGGCTTAGGATCCGGTAACAATTAAGGCGAGGCAATGCGGAATCGAGGGCGATTGTCGCCCGCCATCGGTGAAGTCGGACAGACCCAGGCGCGCAGAAGAAGACGCCGAGGGGCCGGCGCCGGTCCGATCCGCTCGCGCAGTATTGGGAGGCCGAGATCGTTCCGATCCTGAAGGCTGCGCCCGGCATCCGCGTGATCGGCGTGCTGGACGAGTTGCGCCGACGGCATCATGACCTGAACCCGAACATCCGCCGCACGCTGGAGCGGCGCATCAACGCCTGGCGGGCGCTCAACGGCGGGCTTGCAGAACGCGCTGTGGGCGCTTGGCGGCGTGCCGCGGGAGCATCGCAGCGACAGCCTGTCGGCAGCGTTCCGCAATCTGGCCGCCGACGCACGGGAGGATCTGACGCAGCGCTACGCCGGGCTGATGGGCCACTATGGCATGGCGCCAACGCGCAACAATGCGGGCATCGCACATGAGAACGGCTCGATCGAGAGCGGGGAACGCGTCTTCACGCACCAGAGCATAGCTCAACGGCTTTGGGACCAATATAGATGGGCCTCCCGCACGCGCCGTCGCCCCTACACTCTCAAACAACACTAAGAACCTTCTAGGCCGAACGAATCCGTTGGTCGGGCGGGCGGGCGGGCGAGTCTATTTGGTCGAAGAGACGTGGGAGCCGGGAGTGTCTGAAATCGTGACGCCAATCGGCCGTAAGCGGGCAATAGATTGGCTGAGCGCCAATCCGACCCGCCGTCGTGATGCGGCTGCCACTGATCGTAAGCGGGCCGAACGCCTTTTTAATGCGGCCTGATCGATCTGCAAAAGACCGAGGCTGAAATACTGGCAGGCTGAGCGGCGTTAAGTCGCTCAGTCTGGCCTATCAATTTAGGTAGGCCACGCACGGCGGCTTTCTCGCTAAACCGCACTTCAGCTCCCAGCGGATTAAGGTTCATGGGAAAGCAGGGTGTGGGTTAGCCTTTATGATCCGAGGGGCTAACTTCACGGGGCAGTGCGGATGCCGCAGGGATAGCGCCTCTATCTAAGCCCCCCAGCCGATAAAGGCGCCGAGTCGCATCCGCGCGGCTCTTGAGCCGACGAGGAAATCATGGCACCAAAGGCTAAGCCTTTAAGGCATTTGCGCGCGCGGGACATTGCTGAAGCGGTCCATTTCGCGACGCGAGTATCCTATAAAAGGTGGCCGACGGGCGTGTGGTTTGAGCTAAGAGATCGGATGGTCAGAACAGCCGACGGGCAATTCTATCTTATCGAAGATCACCCCATTAAGCTTGACGGCCATGAAGTCGCACGGCCTTACAGTCTAGCGAGCGTCTTTGCGTGGCTGCATGATTGCCCACAACAGATTGAGCTTTGAACGGCCCAAGCGGGCCGCTTTTCGTTTGTAAATTTTCCGCGCGGATCTTTGTCAGCTTTTGGAAAGCTAGCCCGAATACTCAGCCATTGAGCTTAGCGGCGCGTGGCAGGGACAGTGCGTGCCCCGGTGTACGCGAGGGGGCTAGAGCGCCGAGTCACGTCACCGCTAATCTCAATTGCAGCGCGGGCGCGGTAGGGACAACGCCCGATTCTTATCCTGACCTGGCGCCGAGCCGTGCCCGCGTTGCTTCCGGTCGCTGAGACTGATCGCCCAAGCGTCTGGCGGCAACCAGTCCTGGTAGTTGCGCCACGGGCTTTCCCGGACGATACTTTCCGCCGTCAGCTTCAGTCGCTTGACGCTGGCCATGTTGAAGTTGGCGGGGCGTGGTAGGGACAGCGCCTCTAATTCCAGCTCGGGCGCGGAGTCACGTTGCCGCTAACTTCTACCATAGGTCCAAATGGACGGTGATCATCAGCGTGACAGACCTTCGCCCGCAGAGCTGAGACGTTCGGAGCGGATACTACGCGCCGATCAGATCGCACCTCGGGGCCTCACTAAGGCCAACGCAGCCGCCTATTGCGGGTGCTCCAAGGACGCGTTCAACACGTGGATTAAGAAGGGCTTGGTACCGGAGGCTATCCCCGGCACTCAGCGTTGGGATCGCAAGGCGATTGATTGGTATCTGGACCGGGCGTCCGGTCTGCCTACCGGGGAGACCGCATCGAGCGATCCGCTCCCAGCCTGGCTGACCTCAGAACGGAAGGCTGGCAGATAGGAGCGTACACGTCCAACCTTTTCAAGTGACTCTCGGGAGGCGCTCTATCAAAATTATACTACTGATCAGCCGGATCGCCAATGAACTTTATCCTTGCGACAATTAGGGGCACTCAGGGAGTGAAAGCAAATTGTCCGGTTGAATGCCGTCGGCCTTCGTCTTGATGTACTTGTGCCCGTTGTGGACGGCCACAATCACATCGGCCGTGCGCTTTTCCTCGACATAGAACTCCCATACACCGTTTTCGATTTCTTTGATCGTGTGATCGACGGATTGCTTCCACCTAGACCCGTCCGGGTTTACTCCGCCAACGTTTTTGATTCGCTCGTGAGGGTTCTGCCTGTCAGTCTTGTTGATGCATTGAATTCGTATGCGGCTGGTCACTCGGGTCTCTCCCATCTGCAAGAAAAAAGAGCCTCAGTGTGGACCTCGGCCGTGGGTTAGTGTGCCGACCAATCCCAGTAGGTTGCCTTGCATCCTTCTCGGCGCCGAGTCGCGCCCCCATTGCCAGGCGACCGTGACTGTGATGCGGCAACCAGTTCTGGTAGTTGTGCCACGGCTTTTTGCGGTGGATGTATCCTACCGACAGCCTTCTTCCCTCCCGAAGCTGGCGGTGGAGTTAGCGGCGCGCGTGGTAGGGACAGCGCTTCTTCTTCTCTCAGATTGAGCGCCGAGCCACGTGGCCGCTAACTCCCAACCATGGGGCCAAAGGATGCATATATTCGAGCGGCACATCACGGCCCTACGGTCGCAAGCGCTTGAGGTGCTTACAGCCAATCAGGCCCGGGCGGCCGATCAGTCTTTGAGCCTGGCAGATCGCCAAGTCGCGACATTTGATGCCGAGGAGGCTCGGGCAGTGTTAGGCATCCTCGACAGCGTGAAGCCCAATCTTAGGCCGAACGACGCGCGGCGGATCGCTGCACGCATACGCGCGCTTCTAGAGTGGGAGGGTTGAGTGCCGCACGACTCTCTCGGGGACAAAGGCGGTCAGCCCCGGTCTTCGGCGACGGTCTGGTCAACAAGGCCTACTTAAACTCGTGAACATCAGCGGCGAAGGAGTTCGACTAGGCAGCTCTCCGGCAATTCATGTCCTGTAGGGTAGCCAAAGTCATTTCGATGAAACGTCAGCTTTCTTGACCAGCACTTTAACGTACGTATCCATCAAGTACACCGAGCGCCTGGCTGAGGCTGGCGTCGAGCCGTCTGTCAGCAGCGTCGGAGATTCCTATGACAACGCTCTTGCCGAAACCATCAACGGTCTCTACAAGGCCGAGGTGATCCATCGGCGCGGGCCATGGCGCAGCTTCGAGGCCGTCGAGTTCGCCACTCTCGAATGGGTCGACTGGTTCAACAACCGGCGGCTCCTGGAGCCCATCGGAAACATCCCGCCGGCCGAAGCCGAGCAACGCTACTACGCCATGCTGGAACAACCAGCCAAGGCGGCATAACTTAAACCAAATGGCCTCCGGCAAACCCGGGGCCGTTGACTATGATTGCCGGAAAGAGCTTCAGCGAGCCTGCGAACAAACCCCTTCGCCTTTTCCTTGGGTATCGTCGTGACGACGGACATGCGCCCGTGCGACTCTTGCTTGCGGGTGCTCAACTTGGGCGCCGCTCGAGCAGGATAGCGCCGATGAGACGCAACCTTCGCTTGCAGCATCGAGTGCAGGCCGCTTAAACTCTAGCCCCTGAGGAGCCCGACGCTCCTTTCGCCAGCCGCCTAATCAGCCTCAAATCATTTGACAACGGACAACGGTTGCCCCGCTTGTGCGGTGCCATCAACCGGTCGGCCCTCTGCTGAGATGTTTCGTTGTCGTGCAGAACTTCGAGACTACAGACGCGAGCGATCGCCACGACGCGGCGCGAGATTCGCTGATGGTTCATGGATTTTGCTTTTAGCTCTGATGCCGGTAGCGGACTGGCTGCCGGGGTTCAGAAACCGTAATCGTGACCGGCCAATGTGCTTTTGGGGTGCCCTTGGACACGGGCGCACCGTCCCCGCCGAACGGGGCCGTTAGCACGCTGGCCCATTGATGGCCACTGATGCTGTCTTCGGTTTCTGAGACCCAAGCCTATGGTCGCACACAACCTAGACGGTTGCAATGTTAATATTCTACTCTAGGCGCGACGAAACCGCGCGCTTCCGTTGCAAGGCTCGACGCTGAAAGAACTTGGCCTTCCATTTGTAGATGCTGGCGTCGCCCGATCTTGTTGACCTGCGACGAACGCCTTGTTCCCCACGCAGACCAAGGGCACGCCCGCTGCAGAACCTGGCACGGCAGCGCTCGACAGGGCCGGCCTCAGAAGCGCGGTCGGAAAGTGGATAAGTGTTCGGTGTGAGATTCCGCCCTGCTGATGCCACGCGCTTTGGTGTTGCGGGGCGGGCGTGGCGGGAAAGGTCGGCGCCGATCTCATGTGGTCAGCGATTAGCTGGCTGGTGGGGGTATGGGTCGTGGCCATATGTCCACTCGATTCTAAATTGGTGGTTTCCCTTTGAACGAGAACCTGAGCGACGTGCCCTGCCGCGGCGTCGACGGCGACGCGGTCGCCTCTTCCTCAGTGGCGTAGGGGCCGGAGTACTCAAAATTGAGCGCAACCTTCCACCGGCCTTTATGGCGCGACACGAAGTATTGAACGCCAGCCATAAAGCTTGCTCCGGCCTCGCCCCTGTGATCGACAGATGGCCTTACTCTGCAAATCTGCCGCGGTCGCCTCAACTACCGAATTTGGTGGGCTCGGAAGGAGCAGCGCCTTGTAGTGATAGGGCTGGACTGTTGCTGTGACCGGGGAGACCAACTGCCGGGCCTTGGTCGCTTCCCTTATTCACGAGCGATCGCGGCTGCAATCGGCGAGATCGAGTGTCGAGAGCGAGATGTCGCCTAGCTGCTAGCCAGTCTTTTCTCTCTCGTTAGAGTCAAAGGCTGGATTGATGACGGATTGGGAGACGATCCACTTTTCCATTATGACCGTGATCCCAAGCTCTTGTTCCGTCTCAGCCCTCGGGAAAACATGCGTTCGATCGTCAAACTCGTCAGGGTCCCTCACGGTAGCAGCACGATTTGAGCCGAACCGCGTTGCCGCGCCCTTTCTATTGCCCCCCTGCACGCCCTGGGGAACGTCATTGGGATCTCCGTTCTTAATTAATAGTCTTTGACTGCAATACTGGGCGATATGATCCGGAAGCGCCGATAGCGGCGCCCGCTTGGCTTCTTCCCGTACTCGCGCTCCCACGTCGAAGTGTCAATCCGCACATCCGTCATGTTCGCTGATCGCCTCAAAGATTACAACCTTGCCCTAGCGACCGTGCTTCAGAGCGTCAATTCCTTCGAGCTGGTCGGGGTTGGGCTCGTCCTTGATGTTCCAACGGATATCGCAAGCCGCCGAATCTTCTCCAATCGAACAAGCGCCTCTTGGAGTAACGAGGCTCGGAATTTGCAAGTCGTCGGCGCGGGGTGGCGCTGCTCAGCCGTCCTTCGGAAATCCCTCCGTTCAATGCAGAAACACCATAGCGGCGGCACGCCTGACAGCTCTTTATTTCCGTCAGCTACAAATTCTTGTAGTTGACCCGCGCGGTGTCCTCCGGGCTGAATCGCGATCAACCCCACAGGAGAGCAAAGCTATGTCTCCACTAGAAGCAATCACCCGTTGGCTGGACTCACAAGATTTGGGCATGCAACTTGAGATCGCCGGTTTCGCGACATTCTTGGTTTTCGGGGATGATGACACTTTCACGCTCGGCGACTCGGAGCAGCTCGAGTCTCTTTACCGATGGTTGAACGAGCCAAGCTTGGCATCGGGCATCGCCGCCGAACGTGCCCTGACCTTTCGAGTGTACTTCGCTTCCTTGGCCGAGGATAGATCGACGGGCGCCGGATGGAAGCGAACCGAAGTGTTGGTGCGGAGAATTCTGAAAGACGCTACGCGAGACGGGAGGTTTGCCGCTGCCCGCAAGGCGCAAAGGATGCTTGAGCTCTTGCCCGCCCGAAAAGAGAGCTGGAATCAGGTCGTGAGATCCTGGAATGAATTGGCCGCGACGTATCTAACACACGAGGCTCTCAGTAGTTGGAGCGCCGCCGAGAAGCTCCGAGGCCTGAGGGCGATTTCAAGCACCAGCGTTCCTGTTGCTGGGCTTGGGTCGCCTCATCGAGGCGCTGCTTAATTCTGGTAAAGCCGCAATTCCCCTGTGCTGCGGGGCGAGCGTCTGCATGCACCTGTCGGATCCATGGCGGCCACGCTAGCCGCTTAAAAGCATGACAGCGCATTGAAACTGACCGTCAGGGCCACCGGAGGATATCTCCACCCGACCGGCGGCCCACTTGCGATGCTGTAGCACAAGAGCCGAAACCGGCATCTCAATGGCAGGCACGGCTTCGCGCTTTTCTTCGAACATATGCCAATGCCAGCGGGCCTAACACATCGAGATGAACGAAAGTCTCCGGATAGGCTATATCGTTTCGGTAGCTTCATTGCTCGAGAGCCGCTCAGGCCGATGTTCAGGGCCGTAAAAGGTGGTACGTCCGCCTGCCTTCGGCGCAGACGTGGCTGCTGCTCGACATGATGTCGCGGCGGCGTCAGTGCCGCTGCGAACGAAAACCGACAAATATCGGACAAAATCCGCAATTGGTGACGAAAAGTCCGGATTGGCTATATAATATGAGATCGTTGGATGGGGGAGCCCGATGTCGATCTATAACCCTTTGAGAGACAAGCTGGTCGCAAACAGCTCTGCCTCGCTCAAGATGACCTTTGCCGACATCGAGATGCTTATCGGTCGCTCCCTCCCGAAATCAGCGTATGAATATGATGCGTGGTGGGCCAACGAAGACCCCGTCAAAACAAATCACAGTCACAGCCTTGCGTGGACAGTTCCGGGGTATCAAGCCGAACCAAATCGATTGCAGCGGACAGTAACATTTCGGCGCAGGGGGTAGCATTTTCCGCAAAAGCGAATGCCTTGAACCTGGTTCGCTAATTCGACAATCGAGGATGCGTCGTGAATGAAAATGATCACGCGACACGACTAAGCCCGTATCGACAAGACATGATATTTCTTATCGCAGTAGCCTCTCCCTCCGTTGGCAGCAAGCAAGGGGCGGCCGGGCGCCGATACGCGTGCCGAGCTCGATCTTGGCGTCCCTCATCTCCGCCAGCAGAGCCACGGGATCGAGCGTGCGATAGCTCTCGAAGGCGCCGTTCGTTTGACGCCTTTGCTCAGCTTCGGATGCGCGAGAGCGCACTCAGGGATCATCGCCGCTTCGAGTTTGGGACGGAGCGGATCGGCGACCTTGCCGAACTGCGCCGTTGCAGCTTCTGCATCGAACTCGGTGACGATGAAGGCGAAGACGACACGGCGCCCGGTCTTCCAGCAACCGGCTCACGTGGCTGTTGGAGATGGGTGCCGTAGTCGGCCGCTCCGAGCGCAGTCGTTCAATACCGAACTCGGCTGGGAGTTCTGTGAGAGCTCCTGGAATAGCCAGTTCTCGGGATGTCGCTCGGCCTGTTTCGCGGCTCAAATTTCATGTATCGAAGAGGGTACTGGCCGTGATCGAGAAGGCCAGCCGCAGCAAGAAATTCTGGACTCTTAACTCGATGCGGCGCCGAGCCTTATCGCCGGCCCCTACACACGCCTCCGTCTTACTGCGGATGCATCGTCCGCCCGGAACGAAATGGATTGAATGCGGCTCGTCCGTCGAAGCTTCGCCGTAAGCGGGAACACTTGCATCCAATGGCCGACGAACGGTCGATACGGGCGGAACGAGGACACGCGGAGCAGCTGCAATCAGGAAACTGACTCGCTGTCGATGCGCTGACTCTTGTCATGCTGATGTGCTCGAAGCCGCGCAGGACGGGTAACCGCGATTAGACATTTTCGGGTCAAGCCACTTAATCAACAGTCGGCGGACAGCATCCGCGACCGACCCGACATGCACTTTGCCCATCGACCGGCCGCTCAGGCGGCGCTTGCGACCCCGTCAACTACCAACCCTTGCAGTTGATGGAGGTGGCGGAAACGTGGCAATCGTCGTCAATATCCCGTCGGGGGCGTCGAATTCGAAACTGGGATTCAGAAGAATAAAAAAATTGCTAGCGGGCACGGTAGCCCTCAACACGCTGGCTGCTCCTGCCTCTGCCGTTGATCCGGCCGCGCGGCCTTACTTCAAAGCGCCTCCGGCGGTCATTCCGATCTATGATTGGAGCGGCTTCTACGTCGGCAGTGCTGGGACGTGGTCAACGCCGGCGGCGTGGTCGTCGCTCCGCCCGTTGGCATGGGGCGCCATCATGCGACGGGAGGCACGGTGGGCGGTCACATCGGCTACCGCTGGCAAATAGCGAACTCGGTGTTCGGTCTGGAGACGCAGGGCAATTGGGCCGATTTCAAGGGCTCCAACGCGAACCTTGCTTTCGCAGGCGTCCGGGATGACTCCACGCTTGATGCATTCGGCCTGTTCACGGGCCAAGTCGGCTATGCTTGGAATAACGTGCTGCTCTATGTAAGAGGTGGGGCTGCAGTCGTCCGTGACAAATACCGGGTCTCCGATTTTGCGACCGGGCTCACTATCGACAACGGCAGCGAAACTCGTTGGGGCGGCACGGTAGGGGCGGGCCTTGAATTTGGCTTTGCTCCGAACTGGTCCATCGGCGTTGAATACGACCACCTGTTCATGGGTCGTCGGGATGTGGATTTCTTTTTTTCACCCGGACTCGTGGGTGTTCCGGTGGGCACTTTTGCAGGGACTGCCCGTATCGGTCAGGACGTCGATATCGGCTTGGTCCGTGTGAACTACCGGTGGGGTGGCGTGATCGCCACGACCTATTGATCGATCTTCGCCAAAATGGCGCGGGTTCGCACCAATATCCTGAGCCGCATCGCGGCATAGAAACCTTGGCAACAGGGACTCGCATCAATAGCGCTATCGGCTTCTTGTCGGTACATCGGCTCGAGCTGGTTAGGCGTGGTTCAAAGGAATCTGGCTGATCTGGTTATGACGCAGCGCCACGGCGAGATCGCGGCGAACTCAAGCGTGCTGCCGTGGTCGAACGCCAGCCGCTTAGTGGCTGGCTGCGCCGATTTCCCGGCCCCGTGCCTCCACCTGCATCACCGTCGGCTTTCCGGCCGTCGGAGAATGATGAGGCAAAAAATAGTTTTGTCGACCGTCGTAGTTAACCCGGCCCTCGCTTAGGGAGACACAGGTCATCGATTACAATCGTTCCGGTCGGCCGCAGCACGCTCATCGCACAGGCAGCGCACTGAAATGCGAGCCGAGGTGCGAGCCGGGCGCACCTTCGTGCTACGACTTGGTCGACCAGGTCGAGGCCGCACTGGCCACCTCGGACGAAAGGCCGACGAGCGGTCGAAGCGGCGCTCGTGCGAGGGTGGGACATAACGTCGACGACGTGATGGCTTGCGTCATCGTCGCTGCCGATCTCTGCGCCCGATCAGCCTGCCGAACCCCCGCTGGCGCGGATCAATTGGGAGCGCCTCGGAGAGCGGATGCAAAATCTCGAGAGGTGGATCGGCAGCGCTGAAGCGGAACTCTTGTGTTAGGACAGAAACGCGGCTGTCATCCGAGCCGCATTGCCAGCGTCTGCTCGTAGTAGATCACCTCCGCGAAGCCACGGCCGAGGAAGACCGCCAGTGGGTCGGCGACGAAATCAAACGCGAAGGGGGATGAAGAACAAATCGGTTTGCCTGATCCGACCGGGCTGCAATGAAGATGACCCCCTTTGACAGGGTTGCCCCTCTTTACAACTTCCGATTGCGTGATAGTAATCCCCTCTAGCCCTAAGAGGGGGGCGGCCGTGGCGATCATCGAGAACATTCGTCTGCTCAAGGGCGTAGCCGTGTTGCGCTGATTGACTTCATGAAGGTGGTTGACGAGACCCACCTCACCGACCTGCGGAAATACTGTAAACCCTAGCCGCCATCAGCAATGGAGCGCATGTACCGGCTTAACCCAACAAACCATCTGTGTGTCCGGCTTTGTCGCGCTGCAATCAAGACGCCACGATGAGGAGGTCCGGTTCTATGCCTTTGTCATGCTGGCGGGTGACGGCGACGACTATCGGCGCCTGCCGCTGTCAATGCCGCTAGCATGAATAAAATGGGCTAGATACGGCCGAAAGTCGCCCACACCCCGTCTTCGCCGTCCCAGCTGCCGCGGCTCGCCGCCTTGGAGTACTCCGTGGCGCGCTGCTCGAAGAAATTGGCGTGCTCGACGCCATTGAGAATCTCGACGAGCCACGGCAGCGGATGCGCCTTGAGCTGGGTGAACCCGCCCTCCTTCGCCTCGAAGAAGCCGAAGACCGGGGCAATCCGGAGTTGGGCCAGTCGCCAGTCGGCGACGTAGCGGACGTAGGCGTGGATATGCTCAGGCAGCATCCCCTCGATCTTGCCAAGGCCGAAGGCGAGCTCGACGAAGTTCTCCTCCAGCTTCACCATGGTCTTGGCTACGTCGACAATGTCGTCGCGGACGGGGCGCGTCACCGCGCCGGTTTCGCGGTGCCATTCGTGAAATAGCTTGATGATGCCCTCGCAGTGGAGACTCTCGTCGCGCACTGACCAGCTTACGATCTGTCCCATGCCGTTCATTTTGTTGTGGCGTGGGAAGTTGAGCAGCATGGCGAAGCTGGCGAACAAGGCCATGCCTTCGGTGAAGGCGCCGAACATCGCCAGGGTACGGGCGACATCCGCCACGCTGTCGACGCCGAACTCGTGCATGTAGTCCGCCTTGGCGCGCATCTGCGCATAGCCGCGGAATGCCTCGAACTCGGTCTTAGGCATACCGAGCGTCTTGAGTAGCAGGGCATAGGCGTCGATATGAACCGTCTCCATGTTAGTGAAAGCGGCCATCATCATCTGGACGGTGAGTGGCTGGAAGATCGGAATGTACCGCTTGAAATAGTTGTCGCCGACCTCGATGTCCGACTGAGTGAAGAAACGGAAGATCTGGGTGAGCAGCGCGCGCTCGCTGTCGGTGACGCGGCCCGAAGCCCAGTCGTTGAGGTCGGCGCCGAGCGGCACCTCCTCGCCCATCCAGTGGGTCTGCTGCTGGCGCTTCCAGAACTCGTAAGCCCAGGCATAGCGATCGACGTCGTAGCTGCCGGTCGAGTCAAGGAGGCCGACGCGTCCCTTGCCGATCAACGTGCGCGGATCGGCGCGCGATAGATCGATCACTGACATGCGAGGCACTCCTCATAGTCGGTGCGCTGCCGCGCCGGCTGCTGCGTCGGCGTTGCATCCCCGGCAATCTTGCCGGCGAACGCCGCGCGCGAGATCGACTTTGATCGACAGTAGTAGAGGCTCTTCACCCCACGCTTCCACGCCGTCCAGTGCAGCATGTGGAGGTCCCACTTATCGACGTCGGCCGGCAGATAGAGGTTGATCGACTGGCTCTGGCAAATCAACGCGGCGCGGTCGGCGGCAAGCTCGACGATCCAGCGCTGGTCGATCTCGAAGGCGGTGCGAAAGATCGCTTTCTCGTGCTCCGACAGGACGTCGAGATGGGCGACCGATCCGTCGTGCGCGATGATCGACTCCCAGGTCGCCGAGGTGTCGGCGCCTTTCGCGGCCAGCACCTTAGCGAGGTGCGGATTGCGCACCGAGATGGCGCCGGATAGCGTCTTGTGGGTGTAGATGTTGGCCGGGATCGGCTCAGTGCAGGCGCTGGTGCCCCCGCAGATGATGCTGATCGAGGCGGTCGGCGCGATTGCGATCTTGTGGCTGAAGCGCGCCATCACGCCGCGTTCCAGGGCATCCGGGCACGGGCCACGCTCGCGAGCGAGCGCCACGGATGCGGCGTCGGCTTCGCGACGGAGTTTTCGGAACATGTTCAGATTGAATGACTTGGCCAAGGTACCCTCCATTGGAATGCCCTTGGCCTGGAGAAACGAGTGGAAGCCCATGACGCCGAGGCCAACGGAGCGCTCGCGCAGGGCGGCGTAGCGGGCACGCTTCATTCCGTCCGGCGCCACCGTGATGAAGTGCGTGAGCACGTTGTCTAGGAAGCGCATGACGTCCTCTATGAAGCCGGGCTCCTCATTCCACTGGTCCCAGGTCTCGAGGTTGAGCGACGACAGGCAGCAAACCGCGGTGCGCTCCTCGCCGCGATGATCGATGCCGGTCGACAGGGTAATCTCGCTGCACAGGTTGGAGGTCGAGACCTCGAGGCCGAGCTCGCGCTGGTGCTTGGGGAGCGCACGGTTCACGGTGTCGATGAACAAGAGATAAGGCTCGCCGGTCTGCAGCCGGTTCTCAAGGATGCGTTGCCACAGCTGGCGGGCGTCGATCTCGCGGACGACCTCGTTAGTCTTCGGGCTGCGCAGAGCGAATGCGGTGCCGGCGCCCACGGCACACATGAACTCGTCGGTGACGTTGATGCCGTGATGTAGGTTGAGGCTCTTGCGGTTGAAGTCACCAGACGCCTTGCGGATCTCGAGGAACTCCTCGATCTCGGGATGGTGGATATCGAGATAGACCGCCGCCGAGCCGCGCCGCAACGAGCCCTGGCTGATCGCCAGCGTGAGGCCGTCCGTGACGTGGATGAACGGGATGATGCCCGAGGTGACGCCGCCCCTCGCCTTCTCGCCGATTGAGCGAACATTACCCCAGTAGGTGCCGATGCCGCCGCCATTGGAAGCAAGCCAGACGTTCTCGTTCCAGGTGCCGACGATGCCTTCGAGCGAGTCCGACACTGAGTTAAGGAAGCACGAGATCGGAAGGCCGCGCGTCGTGCCGCCGTTGGAGAGCACCGGTGTGGCCGGCATGAACCACAGCCGAGACATCGCATCATATAGACGTTGGGCATGCGCAACATTGTCCGCGAAGGCGCAAGACACTCGGGCGAACATGTCCTGGAAGCCTTCGCCGGCGAGCAGATAGCGGTCGGTCAGCGTCAGCCTACCAAACGAGGTCAGCAGGTCGTCGCGCGACCGATCGAGCGAAAGGTCAGACGGAGTTGGCGATCGCGCGGGGGGCCTCGGCAGGGGAGCCGGCAATGCTGGGGGCTGCACAAGACACAGTTCAGGTGTGGTAGGCTTTGCCTGCGCTGAGGGCTGCCGCACACTCGGCAGCTCAATGAGATGACCATACTGATCGAAATCGTAAGACGCCGACATCGGCAACCCCGTGATATTTGGGGGCTGGGACCGTGCGGACGACTTGCGAGGGGACCGGGCAAATGTCCCCGGCTGCAAGCGACCCACCGGGCACCCCGCCCGAGGACATGGGTTCTGTCGCGGTAGGTTTCCTGGCTCGCGGGTCGCTGAGGCTGTCGGCCTTCCCAGCGCTGTCGCGCTAATGCCTCGGAATAGCCGCTGCCGACACAATGGGTTCCCCCCTAACACCGTGCCACCATATATGCGAATTTAAAACCACTACGACACCACATATAGAAGCCTTTGCCCAGACTCGTCAAGACGGCACAGTCAAGTTAACCAGTTGGAGCAGCCCCGAGGTCGAGGTTCGAAATTCGCCGAGCGCCTGTCCTGAGAGCCTCACTCAAAAAACATAGATGTCTCAAGGCCTGGCCAATCGGCGAGTTAGGAGCCTCAGATGGGCGACGAGCGGCCAGGCGAGCTCGGTAGCGGCGGAACCTTCGAAGTCTTTGCAGAGATGCCCACATCTGCCGAGCCACGCAAAGGTGCGCTCGACGACCCAGCGCCTGCGATCGGCCAAGATGTGCTCAAACCTTTGGAAGTGGCGTCGCAAATTCTCCAACAGGGGAACAGCAACCCTGGACATCCTGAATGTTGGCATCGATCGGTTCGCGGTCCGCGAATTGAGTTGGGCCGGATCGGGTTTCGGTAGCCATACGCGTCTCGCCATTCATCGCTTTCTGTGGCCTTAGATCAAAAATTGTCTGGAGCCCGACCGCAAATCGATGCAGCCGCCCGTGGCAATATCCCAGCTTAGTGGATTTGACCCCGCCAGCTCTCACATCAGACGTGCCAACTTTGCCGAAGAGACGATTGGTATGCTTTTCGCAGGCCCGGCGAGCCGCCTCACGTGCTCAGTTGTCTGGCCGCGAACATAAGCCGTCCTGACCGAACGCGGTCATGTCAGGTTATTGGCAATCAATCCTAACGGGATGAGGCGGAGCTATGCTTGAGTCTGGGTGACGAGCCGATCCGGCGGCGCGGCCTTGCTGGGTCGGAATGAAGCCGTTCGCAACATTGGCGTGAGCGGCGGCGAAGAACCGTGTTGTATCTCACCAACGACCTTGAAGCCGTGACGTTGGTAAAAGGGAATGTTTTCAGGGTTCGAACTTTCGAGGTAGGCAACAATGCCGTCCTCATCGCATCGTTGAAGGGCGTAGTTCATCAGCAACGTGCCAAGCCCTTTTCCGACCCAGTTCGGATCGACGGCAATGAGTGGCAGATACCAATGTGGCTCGTGGGGACGATGTTCGGCCATTCTCCGCCGCAAGTGTGCCATATCCTCGGTAATCTCCGGGCGCAGGGATAGCGCCATGATTGCATCCAATGCCTCCTCATCTTGCTGCACGTTGGGAGGCAGCCACAGGGCCGCGCCACGAATCTCTCCCGCGACGTAGGCTGTGCCATGTGCAAATGCTCGGCCCCCACAGGCGTCAATGAACTGAGGCATGCTTCTAAGGTATTGCCTTGGGTCAGGCCAGCTCCAACGCATCAACGGATCCGCGGCAAAGCCGAGCACAATTGTCCAGACAGTGCTTGCACGAATGTTTGCGTTCGCAGATCTGATATCTGATTCTTCTGTCATGAAGTCGTTTCGGGGCTCTGTTTTGGCATTGGCCTTCCAAGGAGGAGCATGGCATCGACACATCTGACGGTGAGCGGAATGGATGCACCGACGGGGACTCGCCGGGTGCATTTGGTTTCCCTTCCGAGATCTCCGCCTGTCTCAGACGGCTGACTTTGACGGCCACTTCGGACGAAGGCTCCTTGGTAGGCAATGCTTGGATCTACATATTCCTGGCGGGCTTCTGCGCTTCCACGCCCTATCTGGAACCCGCCCCGCCCTTCCCAAGGAAGCTCCGACGTTCTCAAGGTCGACACGGTTCGGCAGCCTGCAACCGTCCGCGAAGGGAATGACATGAGGACGCCTTTGATATTGCAAGTGCGAAGAAGTCAGGGCATGGCGAACATCGGGCGATGGCTGCCTGAACCGGGCTCCGGCACGAGCAAACAGCCAGCCAAGTGTCGCGCGTCGAGGTCCAGACTAGGCAAGGAATCATCACCTCGTCTCGTATTGAGCGGTTCTCGTAAGTTTCTTGGTCAAAACACATGCTAAGTGCGAAACCTCCATTGCCAACGTCGTGTCCGCGGTCACCGGCAGAGAGAGCTTTCGTCTGCGAGACTCATATGCGTAGTACAGCGGCTTTCCAATTATCGCATGTTGTCCGCGCTCCTTGATGTTCTTGTCTCGGCGCATCATCGCCGCGATTCGCGATTGTCGGATCAAGGCAACGGGACTGGATACCACGACGCTGCCGCCGTCGACCTACTGAACAACGCAACTTGGGATCGCGCGAGAGCTTTCGTGCATTGATTGATCGTCAGGCGTGTCGATCGCTCGCACAACGGCGTTAGCTCTATCGAGCGAAAACGTTGCTGTCGTGCCCTCGTCGTACTTGACGCCCAGGTCAGTTGTATCCGCCGCGATCCTTGCCATAGTGGGAAAGACAGCAGGCTGACGTAGTTGCGTGAGTAACTCTCGTAAAAGAGGTTTTTGGCCACAAGCGTTGATGGCTTCGTAGGACTTGTTCCAACTCACTCCCTGATCGGAACGGTTTGGAAGATTTCTTGGCGCTGGTATGCTTGCCACACCAGGTCCGAGATCCACGTGGTGAGTCATGTTGTTTCGTTCTGTCTTGGAAAACTGTAGTCGTCGGGGCAGCATATCAGAAGGCAATGTAGCGAAGACCTCCCCAGAATAGGTAGGGATCTATCCGCCCTTGATGCTGAGTTGGCCCGGGTTCAACCTTGAGCATAGTCTGTCGAACGCCATCCGGAACTGCCCCCTTTTCGTCATGAAGAACTGCCCCCACCATCGGACGTTTGATGGTCGCTTCCGCCGGTGACGGGACGGAGGGAGGCGGAGCCGACCGGACGGCCGTCACCGGCGGTCGGCGGTTTGATGAAGCCACTCTTGGCGCGGAGTCGGTAGCTGTCGCCGCGGATCGTCAGCACGTGGCGGTGGTGCAGGAGCCGGTCGAGGATCGCGGCAAGAAGACGCGCCTCCAGTAGACGATCCACCGGAAGCGGCGGATCTGCTTTGAGGCCGTCGTCTACGTTCGCCAGTCGACGGCAGACCAGGTCATCAACAACCGCGAGAGCGAGCGCCGCTAGTACGGCTTGGCCGACCTTGCCCGGCAGCTGGGCTGGAGCGAGGTGGCCGCAATCGACGACGAACTCGGTCGCTCTGGTGGCGGCACCGCGCGTCCCGGTTTCGAGAAGCTGCTCGCCGCCATTTGCGAAGGGCAAGTTGGCGCTGTGGTCTCGAGTGAGGCCTCTCGGCTGGCGCGCAACGGCAGGATTGGCATACGCTCCTGGAGTTCTACGGGCTCGTTGGAACACTGATCGTCGATGAGGATGGCGTCGACGATCCTCGCCATCCCAACGATCGCCTTCTGCTGGCATGAAAGGCACGATGAGCGAGATGGAGCTGTCTATCGTTCGGCAACGCTCGCTTGAAGCCTTGGAGCAGAAGGCACGCAGGGGTGAGCTCTTCCTCAACGTCGCCATCGGCTATCTCAAGGTCTCCAACGATCGGATCGACAAGGACCCTGATCGGCGCATTCAGGAGGCGCTCGCACTCGTGTTCACCAAGTTTGCCGAGATGCAGACACCGCGCCAGGTCCACCTCTGCTTACGGCAGGAGCGAATCACTTTGCCCGGGGGGCGGCCATGGCCCCGAGGGCCGCCACGTCGAATGGAAGTTACCAGTGTACAATACGATCTACCACATCCTGACCAATCCCGCCTATGCTGGCGCCTATGTCTTCGGGCGCTCGGGCAGTCGGGTGACGATCGAGGCCGGCCGCAAGAGGATCGTGCGGGGCTTCCGGCGCGAGCGCAACGACTGGGAGGTTTTGATCAAGGACCACCATGAGGGCTACATTACGTGGGCGGAGTTCGAGAAGAATCAGGGCCTGATCACCGACAACGCCAACGGAAAACGCTTCATGAGTCGAGGCTCGGTTCGCAGCGGCGAAGGCCGGCTCGCGGGTTCTTCGTTGCGGCCACTGCGGCCGCAAACTTCACGTTACCTACAGCGGTACGCACAGTACTGTCGGGCGGTATCATTGCCGCGGTAGCCAGATCAACCATGGTGGAGACCCGTGCATCTCATTAGGCGGTCTGCGCGCGGATCGCGCGATCAGCGCGGAGGTCATCGCGCGGCTGCAGCCGCTGGGTATACAGGCAGCGCTGGCGGCCATGGAAGCGCGCGGCTGTGAACACGCCGACAAGCTGCGTCAGCTCGAGTTGACTCTGGAGCAGGCACGCTACGAGGCAACTCGCGCTCCTCGGCGATACGAGGCTGTCGATTCGGACAATCGCCTTGTTGCCGGCGAGCTGGAGCGGCGCTGGAACGAACGCCTGGTCGCTGTCCGCGAGCTTGAGGGCAAGCGCGACACGTTGTTGGCTACGCCGGAGATGACGTTGAGCGACATCGATCGCGATCGGTTACTTGCGCTTGATTCCGAACTCAAGAGAGCTTGGGAAAGTCCGGGTGCAACAGCTGCGACGCGCAACAGGATCATCCGAAGCTTCATCAATGAGATCGTTGTGCGCATGCGCGACGAGGTGCTGGACTTGATTGTCCACTGGCATGGCGGCGATCACACGGCATTGCAGGTGAGGAGGAACCGCACCGGCGAGCACCGCGGCGGATGTGGTCGATCTCGTTCGTGTCCTCGCGCGTCAGATGCCCGACAGCATCATCGCCGCGGTTCTCAACCGCGCCAGTAGGTCGACAGGGCGTGGCAACAGTTGGGCCCGCGTCCGCGTCCGCGTTCGCAGTCTGCGCAACCAACACGCCATCGCGGCCTACCGAGAGGACGAGCGCGCCCAGCTGCGTTGAAAGTCAGTCCTTCGACGGCTCGCCGTCTGATCGAAGAACAGAGCTTGCCTGCGCAGCAGCTGTGCAAAGGCGCACCGTGGATGGTCAAAGCGGTTGATCTGGAACATCCCCAAGTCAAGGGCGCGGCGGTTCCGGCGGCCATCGTCTGGCGATCCGGGTCAAAAAGAAACTCAACTCCAAGGGGGTAGCGAGGTGGGCAGCATGAACCTGACTCGAGCGCGCGAGCAGCAGCACGTTCTCGCCGTTGGCGATCCAACGTGACGGCGGCCAGGTCGCGGATCTGCTTCGGTCGATCGACGGCTGCGTCTATGATCCTTGCGCACGACCTCGCGCTCGCACAGTAGGATCAGCGTCTCACGCGCCGACAGGTTCACGCGCGCCGTCTCGTCGGGCAGGTTGTCGAGCTGGTCGCGGATGCCGGAGAGCTGCGAGCGCGCCAGCATGGCCCCCAGCCAATCGATTGGTGCTTCGGTGACCTTCTTTGTACGCACCATCAGAAGCTCCCTCCGATCGTAGCTTCGTATTCGGCAAGAGGACGTAACAACGAGGGCAGTGGTGAAGGCGCCGGCACTGTCGGTGTCGCGGTTGCTGGTTGGCAGACCGCGCCATCGCGACAGGCAACCCCGTCGAGGTGGGCGAACTCGACGATCCGCAGCCGGCGATCCTCCGATTGCCTGTGACCGCAACCTCGCGCATGCCATGGTGGATGCGCACCTCGCCAGCCGCGACCGTCACCGCCACGCGCTCGCTGATCAGCCGCCAGGGTACCGTAGTTGTTCGTATCGATCTCGACAGCACAATCGTTGCCGACGACGCGGGCCAGTTCGCGCGGCGATCCGAGCGACGCCGAGCGGCTTCGACCGGTGTACCTCGTCACACGCAAAGCGAGTGATCGGCGCCACGCCCGTCGTGCCGTGGATACGTACGTTCGCCACCCCGCCCTCCCACTCGGCGAGATGCGTCTCGAATGCCTCCCAGCTCGCGAAGGAATGCCCCGCGATCACGCTCTTCTTCACGTAGCGGACGCCATTCTCCGTCTTGCCCTTTGTGCGCGCCCGATACGGTGCGCAGGCGCGAGGACGGAAGCCCCAATGCTTCGCGAACGTGATGAGCTTGTCGTCAAACTGAACCGACCGGCTCACCTGTCGTGGCGCACCACGAGCGCGCGTGGATTGTCCTTCAGCACTTCCTCCGGCAAGGTCGTGAATGCGCTCTCGAGCCCAGCGAACCAGTGCTCTTGCTTTTCGGCGCGGCTCGCCACGAACACAAATGCTTTGACCTTCGCCCCGCCGATATCGACCAGACGCTCGCCGAAGTCGATCTGTAGCTGCCGCCCCGGGGGCGTCTCGAACCGGGTCGTCGCCAGAGCTTCGGCCTTCAGTGCCTGGCGGTAGGGCTGCACGGCGCGTCGCAGCGTTCGCCGGCTGACCGCCAAGCCGTTTTCGGCCAACAGGTCGTGACGGACCGCATCCGCATTGCCGCGATGTCGAATGAACCTCTCGCGCAGCCAGCCTTCAAGGCCATGATCCGCTTCGCCCGCTCAGGCGACTTGAAGGCTTCACCCACCCGCGCCACGTAGTCCTTCACCGTCTGCAGCCCAGCTGGCGCGCAATCCGCTTCAGACCTCACCCACACACCCTCAGGTGCAACATCTCCGTCACGTCATCCGGCGTATTCATCACCTGCCCCTGTGAATTACTCCACGACAAGCCTTTGATTCGTTAGAGCTGGCCCCGCAAATTCGGACAGTAGCTTGA
>NZ_AJQF01000486.1:0-37687 GCF_000261705.1 Bradyrhizobium genomosp. III
ACGCTCCACTTCCATCCTGTTCGCCGCGCGGCAGCGTGAGATAGAGCAAGCCTGATTTCGAAAGTGGTGGCGAACTGTTGCCATATGAAAGGCCAGCGGAAGCGGCGCGCTTACGGACGGTGAGCCCATAAACAGCAAATGTCGATCCCTGGTGTGTGCGGCCTAAGTGTAACTGTCAGCCCAGCCATAAACGTCCGCTCAACGCCATCAATCTCCAAAAAGCGCAAATGAAATCTCAGTCCGCTGCCGCACGTGAAAGAATGAGCTTGGCGATCGTCAATCGATTGGCGGAAGTCCGCAGCGCGGCCGGTAATGCCGCCACAGTCTGATCAAAAAGGCGTCCCAGAATCTGAAGGTCCTCGGGGTGGTAAACGCCACGGTCTTGCGACAATCGCATTCGTCCGTGGCCGGTTCTTGTATCGCCAAGCTGGCCGAGCTCCAGTTCCGCGGTGATCATTTGGCCTATGAGGGCATTAAGTAATCGGATCGCTTCCAGCTCGTTGCCTTCTTCGCGCATGAGCCCAGCCACGATGTCGAGTTGCAGGTCGACGCGATCCTCGAGGTTTTGTATGCGTGAATTGGAAGGGTCAAGTTCCACGGTATTTCTCCAAAGTGGTGAAATGCAAGACAGGCGGAGTAGAGGTATCGTTTCCCGTTCGCCAAACGGCGGACGCTTCGCTGGACAAATGACTGCTGCACAGGAGGCGCTTCCGGTCCCCTGGAAGAGGGGGCACATATGTGCCGCGAAAGGATTGCAAAAGTGCAATGAGCGTCTAGGGAAAAACGAAAAGCGTTGCCGATGGCGCGGGATTTGAATGGATTCTCGAGCCGCCCAGTGCGTTCGGCAACAGCGGTGACTCTGTTCGGGGCCACACAGCTGATTGTACTGCTCTGCTTGGAGCCGCGGCAACAGCGCCGGACTGTTGAGGCGACCCGCCTGGTCAGAGCGAAAGGTCCAGCCCGCACCCCTGCGAAGGCCAACTCACCTGCCCGAGTTCTACGCTGCGGAGGCATTTACCATCGCCGAGTGTGCGTGATAGCTGTCTTCTTAGAGCAATCAAGTATCATGCCCAAAGGGGCAGGCAACGTCGTGTAGATTGCGCGCCAACTGCGACTGGTCACCGCACTGCATTCGTGCCCCCACGTGTCTTGCCGTCAAACATTGCTCGAAGCAGCCAAGAAGCACGTGATTTGCTCTGCGACCAAGTGATCCATTATCACGCGACATTCGTGAACACTGCCTTCCGTAAGCCGGCGATCGACTTATGCGGTGTTTGGCTTCAATTAGTAAAATAGAAAGTGTTGATGGGATGCATCCAGTTCGTTGATAGCGCAGGCGAGCAATCTCACCGCCTTCATCGGAGCCGGTTGATTGGTTCTCCTGCTATCCGGGCTAGGAAGCATAGGGAATGCCCGGGCAGGCGGCTGAGCCGCTGATGACCCGCCATGCTTGAGAGCGCACGAAGTAGCGGAACGAGTAGCGTTGACTTGGACGCCAAAACCTTGGTGCCCCCGCGGCCAAGAGAGACATGCATCCCGGCGCCGGCTATCCACCAGCTCTCGCTACCCGTATACTCGGCTATAGTCTAGGTAGTGGGCCTGATTGCTTCGTGCCGTCCCGCTGTCTCTTCCATTCGTGGATCTGAGATTGCGCGATATAATCCAGGCTAGAGAATGCGTAGATGCTGGTCGGGCACGAATCTGACAGAAGGCGAACGCCTCCAACAAAATCCGTGCTTGTCCATAAAGAATCGTTAGCTTCGCTTTCCTAGTCCTCAACCTTCGATCACTGGCTGCATAAGGGGCATGCCTTCAAACCTAGCAGAACGGTAAATGGCCGCCTCCGAGGCCAGTGCTGCAGACGGGATCAGACAAGGGGGCTGCTATTTGTCTATCATCGGGCGTAGCACCTTCGGCAGGGCGGCGCTCGGTAGCTCTGCGAGCGCCGCAGCGAGCGCGAAAAACGCTGCAAAAGCAGCGAATATAAAAGCGCTAGCGAGCATTGCTGCGACAACGTTCTGAGGGCGTCTCATCATTCGAGATACTTCGCGTGGGGAATGCTGCGTTGCATGAAAATCAGTACTTCTTGACACGCTCGACATGACCGTCGCGCCAGCGATAAACCAAAAATCCAGAAGCCGAGTTGTCCCTCCTTTTGTCGAACCGGTCGATCGGTCGGGAACGAAGCGCGCTGGCGACCCGGTCAGCATTGAAGGAGCCGCTCCGGTTCACCGCCTCTGCCCAGGCTTGCACAGCGGCACAAGCGTATAGTGTGTAGCCTTCACCGGGCAGCCCGGAAGCTTTGAGTCCGGCGACCGCACTGGCAGCATTGGCGTTCCCAGCGGGGTTGGGCATGAAGGTAAACAATGTGCCATTCCCAGCGCTGCCGGTAATGGCCCAGAATTCGGAGGTCATCAGCGGATCGTTCGCCATGACCGTGAGGTCTGCTTTTGCTTCTGCTGCCTGGCGTACCAACAATCCGACTTCGGTGTGGTAGCCGCCGATATAGGCGACGCGCAGCCGGTCCTTCTCCATTCTTGAGAGCAAGGCTCTGAAGCCCCTTTCACCGGCAACATAGCTTTGCCGGCTCACCTGCCGTCCCAATCGATGAAGCCGGGCTTCAACCACGTCGACAATCCCCCTGCCAGCAGTCCTCTTGTCGTCCAGCACCGCGATTTTCTCGAGGCGATAATTCGTGTGAATGTACTCGGCGGCAACGGCTCCCTGTTGGTCGTCGGGCCGCAGATCCGAAAGACAGTCTCAAGGCCGTGCTCTGTTAGTTGAGGAGTTGACGAGCCTGGTAACACCTGGACGATGCCAGCTTCGCGTAGATGTCGGAGGCCGGGATCGACGAAGAGGAACAAAAATGGCCAACCACCAACAGGATCCGCTCTGTCGTGAGCTTATTCGCGACTGCGACAGCTTGCCTAGGGTCGCAGGCGTCGTCAGCGACGCTCAATATAGTTTTGGCATTATCGGGAAGCTGGCCTGAGGCGTTCAGGACCTCGACCGCCGCAGCCGCACCATCGCGCATTTGCGCGCCGAATGCAGCGCTGCTTCCGGTCATTGGGCCAGCCACGGCGATCTTTATTTCAGAGCCGCGCGCAGACGGAGCGACGAGAGCGCAGAAGAGAAGCGCCGCAGGCGCAAGAGAGGCATGCCGCTTATTTACCATTGTAGAGCTTCCAATGCTCACCTGAAGTGAACCGCAACTGGTTGTAGTCAACCACGCCTGTAGACAGGCGTTGCTTGCTGGGCAAACCTGCGTTGGCCGGGCGAGCCGCCATCTACGGTAAGATCTACAACTTGACGTTACGTGCGGATCAAGCCCTTTTGGGAAGAGCGATGGAGGCGTCAGGGACGCGGATCGACCGGCGGTGACAATCCTTCCGTTTGATTCCGTAAAACTCCAAGCCGCGTCGGAGAGCGGCCGGTTCACCTAGCGTTTCTTAGCTTGCCCTAACCGGCGTGTGGAACCCGCCATGAATGCGTCAGTAAGGCTGATCCTCCAATCCGCCAAGGGCAAGATCGAGATATTGCATTAGACAGGGATCCCAACCAGCCAGACTGCGGGGCGCGCTTAATCGTGCAAGTACCTTCAGGATCATCGAAACACGTGAATCGTCGCCGGCGATTTCGCTGATCAGCAAGCGTGCTGCAACCGCGACAGCCTTTGCGCGCTCTCCGCAAGGGTGCTCGCCCCCATCCATGCAGTCGCGAAGATCATCACGGATTCGCCGCCAGCGGTCCTCTCGCTCCGCAGCTAAATTGCAGGTGCACCGGGACGTCTGACTCCGCGTCTCGGCGCGCGACATGGCGTTCAGGGTGGCAGGCAGCTCATCCACACTTACCTGCGCCTCGCTGTCGATGGTCATGTTGCGCAAACGGTCGCGCAACAGAGTTGTGCGCGCGACTTGGACTTCTATGCGCTCTAGATGTTTGCGCAGCAAGTCCGTGAGTGAGGTCGTCCCCTCCATAGCTTTACGGATCTCCACGAGCGAGAAGCCAAGCTCACGCAGCGCGCGAATCTGATGAACCCGTTGCCCGCTTTCGCGGTCATACATCCGGTGACCGCCCTCAGTGCGCTCTGTCGCTGCTAGCAGTCCAGTGTGCTCATAATGGTGCAGCGTGCGCACCGTTACTCCGGTCGCCTCTGCAAGTTCGCCAATGCGCCATCGACGCCGTCTTGGTGTAGCTCTGTTCATGTTGTTCAATTTCAAAGCCTACAACCTGACGTCACGTATGATTCAAGCGGATTTCTAAGCTCCAGTTGAATCGCCTTTAATTCATGCGCGCGAGTGGTGACTATCCTTAGAATGGCGGCTGATCAACCCTCAGGAGAAAGGGTGATCAACAAGTTCGCCAGGCGTGCCAGTTCAGCCTCGCCAGCCGCCGTACGCTCCAGGATAAGTTTGGCGATTGCTGCGCAGTTTTCTGGACTCCGCATCGACGGAGGTAGCGCGTCGACGGCGCCGTCATAAAGCCGTCCGAGGGCAGATAGCTCTTCTGGATCGAACACCCCGCTGCAAAGCTTCAACGTTCAGCTCCTTGTTTGAAATTGAGTCAAGCGCAGCGCACGTCGTCAAGACGTTTGGCTGCGGTAGGGCCAAAAGAAGTCATACCTGCGGCGCAAAGCGATGAGGATGTGATGTGCTGCTGTGTGATGCGTTCAGGCCACACGCGTTCGCGATGCTAGCTTCGACGGCACGGCAAGTCCGACGATCTCTATGCTCACAATGAACGGTGGTAGGAATCCGAATAAGCTGATCATCTCCGTTCATCGGGAGCAACTACCGACCCAGGGAGTTGACGGCAAGAGCTCCGTGCCTGGCCTACCTTCTTGAGAGAGCTGCGCCCTGCCGCGGCCGTTGCAACGTAAACGCCTAGCTTCAGTGCGAAGGCATTGCTCCGTCGCTCGCCGGCCCCGTTCCGTTCCCGTCCCTAAAAGCATCAAGTCGGCAGTCTGCCGTTTCTCGCCCCCGAGGCGGAGGTGCGAAGAGCGAAAGCGCCTCTTGCCTGCCGCAAGGATCCTTTCCCCCGGCAATAAGAGCAAGCCAGGCGAGCAGGAATTGTGTGTTGAGACAAGTGTTGGAATGTGAGGTTCGTAGACTTCGCGAATGTGCTTACGGCAACGGTGAGACGGATCGCACGAAATGTCCCGGGGGCTCCGCGTCTTCCGGGCTGCTGGTCACACGGAGCTCTTGTGTAGTTGCCATGCGGGTGGCCTCCTGAAACAAAATGTCCCTCATCCACAGACTTCCCGGGTCGCTGTTGTGAAGTGAGGGCCATTGGACCGCCTCGGTGAAGGCGGGGAATGGATGCGGAAGCTCAACGATCCGAAGGGGCATCGTTCTTTGGAAATGCCTCACGAGCCCTAATGGCATCGTGCCTATGCGGTTCGTCCCAACTATGAGAGGCGGGATCATGCTGAAGCTCTGCACGAGGATGTCGATGCGCCGCGTGGGTCCGAGATCAGTCAAAAAGGAATGCTCAACTGGCGTCCGGGGCGCACCTCCGTGCTTAACTGCAACGTGCCCCATCGACATATATCGATCGAATGTAAGCCGGGGTTGTAATTCCCTATTGGTGCAGCAGCCTACGCAGACGAGTCGCTCCTCGAATAGGGCCGCTCTGGGGTGCGTGCTGGACATGAAAAAATCTGGCCGGATAACAAAATCGACTTCACCGCGGCGGAGGAGCAGCTCGTGTTCATCGGTCGGCGCAGCCAATTCGAAGCTGACGGCGGGGGCTTCTCGCGTGACGCGTGCTACGACATTTCGGAAGAGCACAACTGTTACGAAGTCAGAAAGGACGATCCTGAATCGGCGGTTCAATCGAGCTGGGTCGAACGGATGTCGGGCCATAATCGAGAGTTCAATGTGCATCAGAGCCTCGCGCACAGGAGCCGCGAGCCCTTCCGCGCGTGAGCTCAAGACAAGTTCGCGCCCCCTCATTCCAAACAGTTCATCACGGAAATGCTTGCGCAGCCGGGCAACGGCTGCGCTCATTGCCGGCTGACTAAGATTGATCTTGCGTGCGGCTGACGAGAGGTTGCGCTCAGTTATTAGAGCATCCAGCGCGACCAGAAGATTTAGATCCAGACCTTTGAAACGCATCTCTTCCTATCCGGCACAAACGTCGTTGCTGCGCAATAGCGTGCGGTGGCGCCAGCGCCTGGAGCAATCGTCTTGGCCCGCCCCAATGGACATCGGCTCATTCCTGCGCCCGGGAAAGGAAGCTTGCGAGATGACCGCAACAATGGAGAGCAGGCGGAAAGCCGATCGGCAGCGGCGGGAAAGCGTCGGGAGCTCCAAGCTAATTGGTCTTGCCGGTTCCGGCCGGCCACGCAGCAGGGTCGTTCAGTCCGCTGATGGCAGATCAGCCCAGTGTTCGTCAGCGTGCCAAAGCGCGGTGTCGACAGCTGGGTCGTGCAGCGCTTGTCACGAGAGCAACCTACAACCTGACGCAATGTGCGGTTCAAGACATTTTAGTGATAGAGCCAAACATTTGCACGGCAGGCATATTCTTCTGCGATGGTTGCCGGACGTAGCCTGAATGCGTCGTGAGCGCATCAAACCGCACCTTCGAGGTCACCACGCGCACAACTGGAAAAGGCTTCGCGACCGATCGTCGCATTGCGCGTCTGTGGCTCCTTCTCACCTCCATACCCTGGAGAGACGAAAGAAAACGGGGCACGTCGAAGGTTCTACAGTGTGCCGGGGATGTTCAGAGCGCAGCTTAAGGTAAGCCTAACAGCGCCTGCGAGTTGGAGGCTCCTGGTCCCCAGATGCCATGTTGGATGCTTCCTCGAGCAATATCCGACGCATCCAGATGCTCGCGGGGTCGGTATTGTGGAATGAGGGCCACTGCAGGGCCTCTGTGAATGTGGGCAGGGGGAGGGGCGGTTGGATGATCCGCAACGGCATCCGCTTTTCGAAGTGCCTGGCCAGTCGTAAGGGCATCGTGCCGATACGGCTCGTGTCTAGCAACAGGGGCGGAATCAGGCTAAAGCCCTGCACGACGACCTCAATTCGTCTCCTCAGGCCGTGCTCAAGCAAAAACCATTCTTCGAGGTTCGGTCTCAGTGCGCGTCCGAACTTGGCAGTAACGTGCCCCATCGAGATGTATTGTTCGAACGTAAGCTGCCGGGATAGCTGCTTGTTCGCGCGGCATCCGACGCATACGAGGCTCTCGTCGAACAGCGTCGCCTTAGGGTGCGCGCTCGACATGAAAAGTTCCGGCAGAATGAGAAAGTCGACCTCGCCCCGCCGCAGCAGCTCATCCGGTTCATCAGAAAATGGCAGCAGTTCGAAGCGCACCGCGGGGGCTTCTTGCGCCATGCGGTCCACAATTCTGCGGAAAAAAACGATCGTCATGAAATCTGAGAGAATGACCCTGAAGCGTCGGCTCGATTGAGCAGGGTCGAGCGCGTCCCGCGATATGATTGAGAGTTGGATGTGCAGCAGGGCCTCGCGAACCGGACCTGCAAGCGCTTCCGCGCCAGGTGTCGGGACGAGTTCGCGACCTCTCATAGTAAAGAGTTCATCGCGGAAATAGGTGCGCAGCCGTGCGATCGCAGCGCTCATAGCAGGCTGGCTCAGATTGATTTTGCGAGCCGCCGCTGTGAGGTTGCGCGCCGTCATCACGGCGTCGAGCGCAACGAGAAGATTTAGATCAAGTCCCTTGAACCGCATGTGATGAGTCTATCCATCGTGTGGATGTGTTCTATCGAAACAATCGATTTTACCAAACTGGGGGAGGTTGGATAGCAAACTGAAGTTTGGAAAAAGCAATTAGACGCGCCACGATGGTTTCCGGTCGTTCACGTGAGCTAAGAGAAGAGCTCCCAGACGTGGGAGCGCACCATGGGCGCGCGTTGTTGTTTCTCCTTAAGCGTGGCCGTTCGAACGCCAAGCGCGTCCCGATAAACGTTGGTATGCGGATATCATCCGTTTCCATATTTCAGGTTTACCCGCGTACAATTGAGGGCGCGTTCAGCCTCATTCTAGTGTCGAAGAATAGAGGCAGACGCAGGTTGCGGATGCCAAGAATTCCAGGCGCCGTTCCAAATGGCTCGCCTGTCCAGTGCATGTGGGGCGTGTCGAAGATGTATAAAAGCCAGTGTGATCTGATGCCGCTCCGATGCGCCATCGATGAGGCTTGCGCGCCGATGGCCGGCCCTCAGACGTCAAAGCGCCGGAGGGCGATGCGACTGCAGGCACAAAAGCTCGCTGGTGCAGACAGGTTCTGGCTAGCCCAACCGCCTCGTCGGCAGCTTCCGAGTTATCGTGCGCGCGGCATCAACCGCACGAGGGTGCAATCAAGCGATCGCTCCGTCGCGCAAAGGCCAGCGGCGCGGAGTAGGCGAGCAGTGCCGAGCTCCGACAGAGCATGGCGGCGCATCTCAGCATTCATCGGCGGTTCGGCGAATAGCGAATTGACGTGACCATCCCCGCTCTTCATTCCACCGGCGCAAGGAAGCTCGCCATGAACATTGCCGTCTCCCCGACTGCGGAAGGATCTTCTGGGCGCGCTCAAGTGCAGTGGAGCCTTCGTTGGGAAAGTGAACTGCAGCTCGCCGATCATGCCGAGCTCGCGGAGTTCTTCCGCAAGAGTTACGGACCGACGGGTGCGTTCAATGCGCAGCCGTTTGAGCGGAGCCGAAGTTGGGCTGGAGCAAGACCCGAGCTCCGCGTAATTGGTTACGACGCGCGCGGGGTAGCGGCTCACATCGGGCTACTGCGCCGCTTCATCAAAGTTGGTGAAGTCGATCTCCCTGTGGCCGAACTGGGGTTGTATGCGGTGCGCCCCGATCTCGAGGGGCACGGGATAGGCCACGCAATGCGCGTGATGTATCCCGCACTCCAGGAGCTCGGCGTTCCATTCGGATTTGGCGCGGTTCGCTCGGCCCTCGAAAAACATTTGACCCGACTGGTCGAAAGGCAGGGGCTCGCCACCCTGATGCGTGGCATTCGCGTCCGCTCCACCTTGCCGGATGTCTATCCAAATTTATCGCCGACGCGCATCGAAGACGTGATCGTCGTGGTGTTTCCGGTCGGACGCTCGATAAGCGAATGGCCGGCCGGGACTGTCATCGATCGTAACGGGCCTGAGTTGTGACAGAGCGTTCCACCCTATCTACTGTCCGCTGCGACTACGCTGACGCGGGCGGAAGTCGAGCTGTCCATTTGACCTTTGACGATGGGCCAAATCCATTTTGTACGCCAGAGGTGCTCGATGTCCTGGCGCAACATCGGGTCCCCGCGACATTCTTCGTCATCGGGACGTACGCGACGGAGCATCCTGAACTCATCCGACGAATGATTGCGGAAGGGCATGAGGTTGCGAACCATACGATGACCCATCCTGATCTATCCAGATGCGGACCTACGGAGCTACACGACGAGGTGCTGACGGCGAGCGAAGCCATCCGTCTGGCGTGCCCGCTGGCCTCGCCCAGGCATATGCGAGCGCCTTACGGCATATGGACGCGAGATGTGCTCGCAGTGGCGGCGAGCGCTGGTCTCACGGCTCTGCACTGGTCGGTCGACCCTAGAGATTGGTCCCGCCCCGGGGTTGATGCAATTGTGAATTCCGTACTGGCGAACGTACGCCCGGGTGCAATTGTGCTCCTGCACGACGGATATCCTCCCGATGAGGAGGGATTGCCCAGTGGCTCTACGCTGCGCGATCAGACCAGGACGGCGCTGGCATATCTCATTCCAGCACTACAACGGCGCGGGTTTGTAATCCGTCCACTCCCTCAACTCCACTGAAAAAACGACACCCCATGGACCTGCTCGCGACGACCAGTGCTGCCGCCGTTTCATCTTATGCGCTCCTATCGACGATCTATAAGAGCGTGCAAGCGCTTTATGCTCAGCCGGCGATCAACTCATCGCTGGACAACCTTGGACAAGCCGAGGTGGTCGTTCCTGCTGTGGACGTGATCGTGCCGTGCTTCAACGAGAATCCGAACACACTCGCCGAATGTCTGGAGTCGATTGCCAGTCAAGACTACGCCGGAAAGATGCAGGTATATGTGGTCGATGACGGATCGGCAAACCGCGACGTTGTCGCGCCTGTACACCGGATATATGCGAGCGATCCGAGATTCAGTTTTATCTTGTTGGCGAACAATGTGGGAAAGCGCAAGGCGCAGATCGCAGCGATACGCAGCTCATCCGGTGATCTGGTTCTCAACGTCGATTCCGATACGATACTTGCTGCCGACGTCGTCACGAAGCTTGTATTGAAGATGCATGACCCGGGAATCGGTGCGGCCATGGGTCAGCTGATCGCGAGCAATCGCAACCAGACCTGGCTGACCAGGCTGATCGACATGGAATATTGGCTCGCGTGCAACGAAGAGCGCGCGGCACAGGCGCGCTTCGGTGCCGTCATGTGTTGCTGCGGCCCATGTGCCATGTATCGGCGTTCCGCGCTCGCCTTGCTTCTTGATCAATATGAAGCCCAATTCTTTCGTGGGAAGCCGAGCGATTTCGGCGAGGACCGCCACCTAACGATACTCATGCTCAAGGCGGGGTTTCGAACCGAATACGTTCCGGACGCCATAGCAGCCACAGTCGTCCCGCACAGTCTTCGGCCATATCTACGACAGCAACTCCGCTGGGCGCGAAGTACCTTTCGAGATACGTTTCTTGCTTGGCGCCTGCTGCCAGAGCTCGATGGTTATTTGACGCTAGACGTTATCGGGCAAAATCTCGGCCCATTGCTCCTCGCCATTTCATCACTTGCTGCGCTCGCACAGCTCCTGATCGATGGCTCTATACCCTGGTGGACGGGATTGACGATTGCTGCAATGACTACGGTCCGGTGCTGTGTGGCAGCGCTTCGTGCCCGCGAGCTGCGGTTTATCGGCTTCTCGCTCCACACGCCGATCAATATCTGTCTCTTACTGCCTTTGAAGGCCTATGCGCTTTGTACATTGAGCAATAGCGATTGGCTATCTCGGAAAGTCACCGATATGCCGACGGAAGAGGGGAAACAGCCTGTCATCCTGCACCCGAATGCCGGACGAAGTCCTGCTGGTGTAGGGGGGCGCCTGCTCCTATTCGTAAGGCGGCGTTATCGCAGCCTCCATCGAGCCTGGCGGCGACGGAGAGTGTTTCCGGTCGCGATCGTTCGACTGTCTACAAATAAGTGGTCGGCTGATGACTCAGGACGAAAACCATCAGTTATTAGAGCGAGAGTTGGCTGTCGACGACCCGTGGCGCCTCGACACTAGTGCGTTCGAGCAGCAGCGATACGCGCAAATGCTCCGGATGTCGCGCCGCGACGGAGATGCGGCGTCTGCGCTCGAAGTAGGATGTGCAGCCGGTGCATTCACGGAGATGCTGGCGCCGCTATGCGAGCGACTTACGGTCGTGGATGTCATGCCGCAGGCAATCGAGCGAACGCGACTGCGGACCGGGAAATGGTCACATATTAGTTGGGTGACCTGCGACATTCAGCGGTTCTCGACCACTGAGCAATTCGATTTGATTGTCGTGGCTGAGGTTCTTTACTACCTCAGGGACGTCGTCGAGATGCATGCGGCTATCCGCAACCTGGTGAGTATGCTTGCGCCAGATGAGACTCTCATTTTCGGGTCTGCGCGTGATGAAATATGTCAACGCTGGGGGCATGCTGCCGGTGCTGAGACGGTGATCGCTCTCTTCAATGAGAGCCTATCAGAGATCGAGCGCCGGCACTGCTGCACCGGGTCGGCGAGCGAAGACTGCTTGATCGTCCGGTTTCTGAAGCCGGGCGGCGCGTCGGCACAATCAAACGCCGGTCATTAGGCCAGGAGGACGTATGCGCATCTGCGGAATAAAGTTGACACATGACGGAGCAATTGCTGTCGTCGAGGACGGTCGGCGTCTTTTTTGCGTCGAGCAAGAGAAGCGCGGCAATGGTCCTCGCTATCAGTCCGTCGACAATCTCGATGCAGTCGTCTTCGCCTTGGCGGAGCATGGCCTGAATCCGCGCGACATCGATCAGTTCGTGATTGATGGCTGGGACGGGGAGAATGAATCGCAGTTCCAGCTCCTAAGCGGAGCGGTGCCGGTCGCGCTAAAAGGCGCGCCATATGTCGAGCGTCATGCTGAGGGCCTCCTTGATTCCGTCGACGGCTATGGCCTCCTCCTCGGAGGCGAGGAGTTTCCATATAAGAGCTACCCGCATGTCACGGGCCATGTCGCCTCAGCATATAGCACCAGTCCTTTCGCCAGCGCGGGGAAACCCGCGTTGTGTCTGGTATGGGACGGCTGTATCTTTCCACGCCTTTACTATGTCGAGCCCCAGGGCGCGCGGCTCATCGGATCGCTGTTTCCGATGATTGGCCATGCCTATGCCGCCGCGGGCCTTCACTTCGGCCCATACCGGCAGCCGAACCGCTCCAGTTGGGATTTGGGCATTGCTGGCAAGCTGATGGCCTACATCGAGCTTGGTTCCGTGGACGAAAGCATCGTGGAAGTGTTCCAGGAGCTTTATGAAACGCGCTCAGCGGCTGACACGGAGCAGGCTCGTCGCTACCGCGAAAACATCAACAATGCGGAAGCGTCTCTCGCAGTTATTCACGACTTCTTCGAGTCAAGCGCATTGCGCCTGAAGGCCAAGCGCGCGGAGGACGTCCTCGCGTCGTTTCATGTGTTTCTGGAACGTCTTCTCGTTAAGGAGATCGCGATGGTTCTGCTACGGCACTCGTCGCTTCCGGGAGCGCGAAATCTATGCATCGCCGGAGGTTGCGGTCTCAACATCAAATGGAACAGCGCGCTTCGCGCGACCGGATTATTCGATGATGTCTGGGTGCCGCCGTTTCCAAATGACAGTGGCTCGGCAATCGGCGCGGCGTGCGGCGCTATGGCAGCGCAAGATGGCTTCGAGCCGGTGGAATGGTCAGTTTACAGTGGCCCCGCCCTGCAGGAGAGCGAGGTTCCGCCGGACTGGGAGGCGGCGCCGTGCAGTCTGCCTGAACTTGCCTCGATTCTTGCTGACAACAAGCCCGTCATCTTTCTTTCCGGGTGTGCCGGGCTCGGGCCGCGGGCGTTGGGCGGTAGAAGCATTCTTGCGGCCCCAACGTCCCCGGAGATGAAGGATCATCTCAACGACATCAAACGGCGCGAACACTTCCGGCCGGTGGTGCCGATCTGTCTGGAAGATCGTGCGCCGGAGATCTTCAGCCCGGGTACGCCAGATCCTTACATGCTATTCGATCACCAAACCCGGGCGAATTGGCGCGACAAGATCCCGGCAGTGGTACATCTCGACGGCTCGGCGCGGCTGCAGACAATTTCCCGCAACTCTCCTCACAAAATTGCTGCGCTTCTCATCGAATTTGAGCAACTCACCGGCATTCCGCTGCTCTGCACCACGAGCGCCAACCTCCATGGACGGGGATTCTTTCCCGATGCTGCGGCGGCATGCCAATGGGGGCGCGTCGAGCATGTGTGGTGCGAGGGCACGCTCTGGAGCAAAACGGTCATCAAGAAGTCATCGCCTACGGAACGACTTCTGTCAGCCTAAGATGAACATGTCCAATATGGCGATCGACCTTGTCGGCGTGAGAAAGTCATTCGGGGACAAGGTTATCGTCAATGACCTGTCGTTCTCGGTTGCGCGCGGAGAGTGCTTCGGGCTGCTTGGGCCAAATGGAGCTGGCAAAAGTACGATTGCACGCATGCTCCTCGGCATGATTTCCCCCGATCGAGGCAAGATTACGGTCCTCGATGAGCCTGTGCCTTCCCGCGCTCGTGCGGCGCGCGTGCGCGTAGGCGTGGTGCCGCAGTTCGATAACCTTGAGCCCGAGTTCACCGTGCGGGAGAACCTGCTTGTGTTTGGCCGCTATTTCGGCATGAGCGCTCGCACGATCGAAGCGGTTGTGCCCTCGTTGCTTGAGTTTGCGCGGCTTGAAAGCAAGGCGGACGTGCGCGTCTCCCTTTTGTCCGGTGGTATGAAGCGGCGGCTGACGCTGGCGCGCGCTCTGATCAATGATCCACATCTACTCGTGATGGACGAGCCGACGACGGGGCTCGATCCGCATGCTCGCCACCTGATCTGGGAACGCCTGCGGGCTCTTCTTGCGCGCGGCAAGACGATCCTCTTGACCACTCACTTCATGGAAGAGGCCGAACGCCTTTGCGATCGGCTATGCGTGCTTGAGAGTGGATGCAAAATCGCCGAAGGCAAGCCAGACGCCTTGATCGACGAGCATATCGGCTGCAACGTGATCGAGATCTATGGCGGTGATCTAGATCAACTCCGGGAGCTGATCAGGCCGTATGCGCGGCATATCGAAGTGAGTGGAGAGACGCTTTTTTGTTACGCGCGATGTCCGGACGAAATCAGCGTGCACCTGCGCGGGCGAACGGACCTTCGCGTTCTGCAGCGCCCCCCGAATCTCGAAGACGTGTTTTTGCGGTTGACCGGGCGCGAGATGGAGAAATGAGCGATGGATGATGGTTATGCGTCGGTCATGCCGGCTAATGCGTACAATTGGACCGCGGTATGGCGTCGAAATTACTTGGCATGGAGGAAAGTCGCGCTTGCATCGCTTCTCGGCAACCTCGCAGATCCCATAACCAATCTGTTTGGCCTTGGCTTTGGGCTCGGACTCATTGTGGGACGGGTTGAGGGGACTTCGTACATTGCGTTTTTGGCGGCGGGTATGGTCGCGATTAGCGCTATGACATCCGCGACCTTTGAAACTCTGTACGCAGCCTTTGCTCGGATGGATGTCAAGCGCACCTGGGAGGGAATTTTGTTCACACAGCTCACGCTTGGCGATATCGTTCTAGGTGAGTTGGTGTGGGCGGCCAGTAAGTCCGTTCTAGCCGGGACAGCAATCGGGATTGTCGCTGCCACCCTGGGTTATGCATCCTGGACGTCGGTTCTTTGTGCGATACCGACAATCGCCCTTACGGGCCTTGTCTTCGCCAGCCTGGCAATGGTCGTCATATCTCTTGCGCCAACTTACGATTACTTCGTGTTTTACCAGTCGCTCGTCCTTACGCCCATGGTGTTCTTGTGTGGCGCGGTCTTTCCGACGAGCCAAATGCCCGACTCATTTCAGCACTTTGCCGGCTTGTTGCCGCTGGCACATTCGGTCGACCTTATTCGCCCAGTGATGCTTGAGCGCGGCGCCGACAATGCCGCCCTACACGTAGGCGCGCTCTGCGTTTACGCGGTCTTGCCCTTTTTCGCGTCGATCGCGTTATTTCGGCGCCGCCTGCTGCGTTGACGTGAGTTCAGCGAAACGGAGAAGTCAAAGCGATGCAGTGTCATGATGCGTTCCGCGGTAGCTCGCGAGTGACCTGGTCTGTCAGAGCAGCTTGTGAAACGGCCTTGAGAAGCCGCGATCGAGCCAGCTCTACGGCCGCCTGTTCGGCCGATCGGACCTTGCAAAGTCGTGTTGTGCTGCCTGGCACGCGCACCGGCTGCGCGTGACTGTACAGATTAGATCGGTGGGACGGCATGGCCTTCCATGGAGAACGGGATGTTGAGCATAGGACTGAGTGGCGGCCTTGACAGAATCTATGAAAGCTCTCCGGAGCTGCCGAATACATTTCTTCACGATGGCGCTGCGGTACTTGTGCAGGACGGCCGCGTAATTGCTGCTGTCGAAGAGGAGCGCCTCAACCGCGTCAAGCACTCCAACAAGTTCCCCAGCAATTCGATCCGATACTGCCTTTCTACCGCAGGAGTCGAGCTCGGCGACATCGACCGTATCGCGTTCTACGCGACTGAAGCTTACTGCAAAGCCATGCTCGAGCGCCTTTCTGTTTCTCAGCCCGTTCCGTTGGACCCCAAACTGTTGCTGCGGCAGCTGTTGGCACGGGAATTCGGGGCCGAGATCGATCCGTCCGGGTTTCCTTCGTGAATCACCACGAAGTACATGCCGTGAGCGCGTTTGCCATGTCCGGGTTCGAGCAAAGTCTGGTGTTTGCGATCGACGGCGGGGGCGATTTTCTCTCAGGCTTAATGGCGGTAGGGTCCGGGACCGTAATTGCGCAGCTTGTAAGTTTCCCGGAACACAACTCTCTTGGGCTGTTCTATCTCGAGACGATCCGATATCTCGGCTGCGGGATGTTCGACGAATACAAAGTGATGGGGCTTGCACCGTATGGTGATCCCGATCGCTATCGCGAGCTCTTCGCGCAGTTCTACGAGTTGTTGGACAGCGGTGGCTATCGCGTTCACCTGGATCGAATCGGACCAGCCCTTTTGCGCAACATCCAGGTTCGGCGAAAGGGAATGCCATTCACCCAACAGCATCGAGATGTCAGCGCGTCGCTGCAGGAAGCGCTGGAGCGGATCGTGTTTCACACCCTGCGGCACCATCGTAAAGCGACGGGCATGACACGCCTGTGCCTAGCTGGCGGGGTGGCCCATAATTGCACGCTGAACGGTAAGCTGCTTTATTCCGGGCTATTTGACGACATCTTTGTTCAACCCGCGGCGCACGACGCCGGTTGCGCACTCGGCGCTGCATTAATGGTATCAAGCGAGCTAGGCAGGCCAGCGCCGCGCGAGCGACTGCCGGACGTTTATTGGGGGCCCGATCTTGGGAACGAGCAAGCCACAGAGCTTGAGCTCAACGCATGGTCAGGCCACCTCGACATTCAACGAAGTGATGACATAGCATCCAGTGCGGCGGACTGGATGGCAAATGGCGCTGTAATCGGCTGGGTTCAGGGGCGCTCTGAGTTCGGCCCACGTGCGCTTGGTAACCGCAGCATTCTAGCGGACCCGCGGCCTGCGGAAAACAAGGATCGCATCAACGCGGTGGTCAAGAAGCGCGAGAGCTATCGCCCCTTTGCGCCATCTGCATTAGAGGAGGATGCGAGCGAGTTCTTTGAGCTCCCCGACGGCACGCGGCAGCTCCCCTTCATGAACTTCGTAGTTCGCGTGCGTGAAGCCAAGGGTAACGTGCTCGGTGCGATCACGCACGTTGATGGGACGGCTCGGCTGCAGACCGTATCGCGCAAGACAAACCCCGCCTACTGGGACGTCATTAATGCGTTCAAGAAGCGAACGAGCCTTCCGATTCTTCTAAATACCTCATTTAACAACAATGCCGAGCCGATCGTGCAGTCCGTGTCAGATGCGATCACCACGTTTTTGACGACTGATCTGGACGGACTTGTTGTTGGGCCGTTCCTCGTCAGGAAGCGGCCAGCATCACTGCAGGATTGGAGTGCGCTGGCTGCGTCATTGCCGCCGTACGCATCCCTTCATCGTGTTCGCTCCCACATAGCGCCAGATCGGCAGGAAACGGTCTGCGAGATCCGCATGGGACATTCCGCCCACTCTAGTATGCGTATCTCACCTGAGCTTTTCGAGATCTTGATGCGAATCGAGGGCGAGGCGTCGCTCGGGTCGCTTTTCGACACAGCCCTGCTGGACCAGGCCAAGCGTGAAGATCTTGTGAAGGAATTGCGGCTCGTATGGGAGCTTCGGGGCGTTCGCCTGCATCCGCTGCACGCGGCTTGCCGTCACGATAATGTACAAAGCGGAACATAGCCATGACTCATGCGCATGGCCACGCCCATGCGTGCATGTGAGGGGACCAGGCCATCCGATGCAGAGCGGGGCATCGGGCATCGGGCTTCGGGCAGGTCGATGCAACACCGTTGAAGAAAGGACGATCGTATTGAGAGAACGCGGCCCGTCACGGATAGCCCTGCTATGAAGTTCTACCGATGCAGCTCGCCGGCACCGCGATTTCAGGCCGTGACGCCGGGCGAGAAGATACGCGAGACGTCTGTACTGACGTCTCTTGTCCAACCAGGAGCGCGCGAAAAGGCAAGGCAGATGGTTAGCGGTTCGAGCAATGATCGGTTCGTAGTGTCCCGGCGACGTACGGGGTTTGGCGACTGTCTGTGGTCACTCGCGGCAGCCTGGCGATTTGCAAAGCAGACAGGACGGACGCTAGCCATTGATTGGCGGGGATCTTGTTATCTTGATGAACCATTCACCAATGCCTTTCCAGTCTTCTTCGAACCGGTTGAAGACATTGGCGGAGTGCGAGTAATTTGCGATGACGACATCAATACGCGTTCGTTTCCAGGACCATTCTTTCCAACATGGTGGAACAAGCCATCTTTCGATTGCATCTATCGACCGGACGAGCAGATTTTCAGGGAACGCGATCAACTCGATCAACTGTTCCAAAGTCAGAGAGATAGTGACGCTAACACGGTTGTGTGTGATGCCTGCCTGATGTGGCGCTGCGATCAGGAAGCGGAACGCGAAATCTTCCGGAGTATTAAGCCGCGGCCTGAAATTCAGGCCCGGATTGATGCTATCTACCGCGAGCACTTTGAGCCGTACAGCGTAATCGGCATTCATGTCCGGCATGGCAATGGCGAAGATATTATGGGGCATGCCCCTTACTGGGCGGACACGGAGCGCGCCTTGCGGCAGATCTACAATGCCATTGATGAGGCCAGGAGTTTATCCCACGCAAAACCTGTGAGGGCGTTCCTGTGCACGGACAGTGCGCTCGTCCTCGAGCAGGTTTCGGTTAAATTTCCCGATGTCTTCGCGATTCCAAAGCAGTTCCAGGCGCCTCAAGCGGGCCCATTGCACCATCCCGCCCTCGGAGCTGAAGGCGGCTTTTCTGCCCTCACCGAGATGTATCTCCTTGCCCGCTGCGACACGGTGATCCGTTTTCCGCCAACGAGCGCTTTTACGCGCTATGCGCGTCTTTTCGCCCCACGCGTTATAGAATTCGATTTGAACGATCCGGGCCGGTTGATCCTGATTGAAGACAACTCGCAAGCGCTTATGGCTTCGTGAAAGTCGCAAACCCGCGTGATCGATCTCACCGCCGCTCTTTACGTCCGATAGCCGTGGAAGTTCTTCTCCGGGCGACGATTTTCTGGCCCGCGGGCTGTCATTGCCGCAACGTTCCAGGGGCGAAGAGAACGAAGCCGCGGCCGAATGCGTTCGGCTAAGGCGCGGCTTCGACAACAACGGCCCTAAAGTGCCGCTGCGTTTTACAGAAGGAGCACGCCTTCGTCTTCGCTTCGGGCGGGCCGCAGACGGAAGCTAAACAACGCTCAATCACGGATGAACATTTCAGCTCGCCAGCTCATGCTTGGAACTAGCGCCGCGAAATCCAGTGCCGCTCAGAGCATGGCGCGATAGATCAAAAGTGGCCGCCGACGAATCTAACGTGCAAGCTTGGTACATCAGTTTTATGTTGGGGCGGCTAATGGCCGTGGCCGTTATCCCCGGGCATTTTTCGACTTCGACGAGAGGCGCCGGCCAGCCGCAGGCTCGTACGGTTGTGCGATCGTGAAAGCGAACGCGGGCTGGGTAGCCCTTTCATGAAGCGGGCGAGTGCTCGCGAACTTACGTAGCAGAGTCACCATCGCTGTCAGAAAGCTCACCTCCGCTGTCTTGAATGCGCCAAACATTCCGCGTGCGCGACATTAGGACGCAAAACGGAAGCGCATTTACGTACATCGCAGTGGCGCAAATCCTGCTACGCGTGCGCGGGCGCAAAAGTAGAGGAGGCGGCCGTGGGTCTCGATCTGCCAAATGACAATCTGATCCGAGGTCCGCTGCCCGAAGCACATTTGGATCGCCTCGTTGACGCTGTTAATGCGCGCGTTGATCGTGGAGAACCGAAGGTGATGTTACTCACCGGCGCATCGCGCGGAATTGGCCATGCCACTGCCAAGCTATTCTCGGAGGCAGGCTGGCGCATCATTTCTTGCGCACGCCAACCGTTCGACGGCGAGCGATGCCCCTGGGAGGCTGGGAATGACGATCATTTCCAGGTCGACCTCGGCGATCATCGAATGCTGCCGCGCGCAATCACCGAGGTTAAGAAACGCTTGGCCGGTGCGCCCTTGCACGCGCTGGTGAATAATGCGGGTGTGTCGCCGAAAACGCCCACAGGCGATCGGATGACATCGTTGACCACCTCAACCGATACCTGGATGAGGGTCTTTCATCTTAATCTGGTGGCTCCGATCCTGCTGGCGCAGGGTTTGTTTGATGAGCTAAGAGCCGCGTCAGGATCGATCGTGAATGTGACTTCAATCGCGGGCTCGCGGGTGCACCCATTCGCCGGTAGCGCCTATGCGACCTCGAAAGCTGCGCTTGCGAGCCTCACACGCGAATTGGCCCACGACTATGCGCCGCATGGCATTCGCGTCAATGCGATCGCGCCCGGCGAAATCAGGACCGACATGCTGTCGCCCGACGCGGAAGCGCGCGTCGTGGCAAGTATCCCGCTGCGCAGAGTGGGTACTCCGGACGAAGTGGCCAAGGTCATCTTCTTCCTATGCTCGGATGCGGCGAGCTATGTTACGGGTGCCGAGGTGCCGATCAACGGTGGCCAGCATCTGTGAAGCGGCCGGCCCGGCGGCGAAGCTGACTTGAGCTTCCCAACGGACTCACGTTCTCCGCTGACCACGCGCATACAATCAACAGAAAATGAATCGAAGGCACACGGCAAGTTTACTGTCGTGCCATGAAAAAGTGTCACGGTTCGATGTCATCTCGTCAACACTTGGCGCTAGATCGAGAGTGACATGCAAAACGAACCTCGCCAATCCGGACATGGGTCCAGGGAGGATGATCAAGGAAACGGAGACAGGCTTATGCTGCATATCCCCTCCTCGAGCGAAAGACCTGCCTCGCAGCCGGAACCGGAGCGTGCCCCCCCGGGGGAGCCGTCGCATGAGAGCGCGCTGGCCGGCATCTACGAAATATCGAAAATACTAAATGCTCCCGGCCGGCTCGAAGTCACCTTGGCCAACGTTCTCGGTCTTCTGCAATCGTTTGTGCAGATGCGACACGGCCTCGTCTCGCTGTTCAACGATGACGGCGTTCCAGAACTTACAGTTGGCGCCGGCTGGAGCGAAGGCACTGACGAACGTTACCGGACGTGCGTGCCGCAGAAAGCAATCCACGAGATCGTAGCGACAGGCAGGTCTCTTATGGTCGAGAATGTAGCCGCCGAGACGGCCTTCAGCGCTGCCGACCGGGAGGTTCTCGGCGCCTCTGATAGTATACCGGTAGCGTTCATCGGGGTCCCGATTCGCGTTGATTCGACGGTCGTTGGTACGCTGACGATCGACCGTATCCCGGAAGGCAGTTCAAGTCTTCTCGAGTACGATGCGCGGCTGCTCGCCATGGTCGCGAACGTGATAGGACAAACGATCAAGTTACATCGCTTGTTCGCCGGCGATCGCGAACAATCGTTGGTGGACAAGGACCGGCTAGAGAAACAGACAGTTGATCGTGGGCCGCCCGCTCGCGAGCGCAAGCAGCTTCAGGCACACGGGATCATTGGCGACAGCCCGGCGCTGAGCGCACTGCTTGAGAAGATTGTCGTTGTAGCCAGATCAAACAGCACGGTTCTGCTGCGTGGCGAATCCGGTACCGGGAAGGAGCTGGTAGCCAAGGCCATTCACGAGTCGTCCGTTCGTGCTAAGCGGCCGTTCGTTAAGCTGAATTGCGCGGCGCTCCCCGAGACGGTCCTGGAATCGGAATTGTTTGGCCATGAGAAAGGTGCCTTTACCGGTGCTGTCAGCGCCCGCAAGGGGCGCTTCGAGCTTGCTGACAAAGGGACGCTATTTCTTGACGAGATCGGAGAGATCTCACCTCCGTTCCAGGCGAAGTTGCTGCGAGTTCTGCAAGAGCAGGAGTTCGAGCGCGTCGGCAGCAATCACACGATTAAAGTCGATGTTCGGGTGATAGCTGCGACCAACAGGAACCTTGAAGAGGCTGTGGCAAGGAGCGAATTCCGCGCGGACCTCTACTATCGTATTAGCGTAGTTCCCTTGTTGTTGCCGCCGCTTCGCGAAAGACGCAGTGATATTCCGCTGCTCGCAAGAGAGTTCCTCAGAAAGTTTAACAGCGAGAACGGCCGCTCTCTTACTCTGGAGGCGAGTGCGATCGATGTACTGATGAGCTGTAAATTTCCGGGAAATGTCCGCGAACTCGAGAACTGCATCGAGCGGACCGCGACACTCAGTGCCGGAACATCGATTGTAAGAAGTGACTTTGCATGCAGCCAAGGCCAATGCCTTTCCACGACGCTTTGGAAAAGCACATCGTATGGCAAGACAGACCCGGCGGCACCGATGCAACCGGTGCCTGCAAAGTCCATCATCCCGCTGGCTGAAACGGCCCCTCCGCCGCAGGCTGTCTGCGAACCGGGCTCATTGGCACCTTCCGGCACAGTTCTCGTTAGTGGTGCGAGAATGGCTGATCGCGAGCGGGTCGTTGCGGCTATGGAAAAGTCTGGCTGGGTGCAGGCCAAGGCAGCGCGCCTACTCGGGCTAACCCCGCGCCAAGTCGGCTACGCGCTGAGGAAATACGGAATCGAGATAAAGCGGTTCTGAGCGCCCCGCATCGGCCTGGACTGATTCCGCCAAATCGATAAGTGAAGACGGTCCGCGTAGTTAATCTAGCAATCTGAGGGGAATGGACCGCCGGGGGCGTCGGCTTGCCACGACCCCGAGAAGGGCTCAACTATTCAGCGACAGATGGGGCGGAGAGCCTCACTTGCGAGTCGCACAATCGCGAACCGCCGGTTGCTCGAAATGCAAAGAGCTATCATCCTTATCTCAATCAAGCCGGATTGGCGAACGCAATGCTTAATGACCCTCGACCGGTCCGGGCCTGCAGGGGATTAGCGGCAGTCAATCCGCAAGCAGTCCCGCCGCCACTTGCCAGCGTGGTGCTGCGAAACAGCGCTGTCCGAGCCTGCTTTGTGCCGGCATCCCTTTCAGGAAGCGCGGGGTAGAGAGGGCGCACTACCCGGTGTTAAGCCTTGTGACAGCGAGCGGTCCCAAGCGGCGGGGATGGTACAAGACTTGCTGTTCTCTTCCCAACTGACGTAACTTTAGGAGCAACACCTTGCATAATATTGTCTGCATCAAGCAAGTTCCGGACTCGGCGCAGATCCGCGTGCACCCCGTGACCAATACAATCATGCGTCAGGGAGTGCCGACCATCATCAACCCGTATGACCTATTCGCGCTCGAGGCCGCGCTGGGGCTGCGCGATCGGTTCGGTGGCGAAATTACCGTGCTTACCATGGGGCCGCCATCGGCAGAGGAGTCGTTGCGAAAGGCGCTGACTTATGGTGCTGATCGCGCCGTCCTACTTACTGATCGCTGCTTTGCGGGCTCGGATACGCTGGCCACTACGTATGCGCTTGCAACAGCGATCCGGAAAATTGGCAAGGAATATGGTCCGGCAAACCTCATCTTCACGGGAAAGCAGACCATCGACGGCGATACAGCGCAGGTTGGTCCTGGCATCGCGAAGCGACTGGGCGTAGGGCAGCTAACTTACGTTGCGAAGGTCAGATCCGTGGACGTCGCCAATGAAACAATTGAAGCGGAGCGGCGCTCGGAAGGCGGTGTGCAGGTTCTGCACACTAGGTTGCCCTGCCTCATCACCATGCTTGAGGCGACGAATCAGATTCGGCGAGGCGCGATGGCGGATGCCTTGCGTGCCGCGCGAGCCAAAATCGTGAAATGGAGCGCGCAAGATGCAGGTGTCGAAGACATCTCCAAATGTGGGCTCAAGGGCTCGCCGACTGTCGTCAAACGTGTGTTCGCTCCCCCTGCGCGGGCCGAGAGGGCGGCGCTGGTTGAGTCCGCCGAGCAGCCGGCGCAGGCGCTAATAGACGCAATCTTCTTGAATCAACCGAAGCTCGAAACCGATCTGGCGACACTTGCTCGTGACGCCCGATCTGGACTGTCCGGGCAATGTTAGCAACGCGCTCCAAGAAATGTATCAACGCTCGCACCCGAGTCGATGAGAGCGCAACATGTCGTTGTGCAACGCGGTAAGCTACCATAAGAGTTTGCTATGCCATCCGTCGATCTCGCCATCGGCTGAGGCCGCATGTTCCGTAGAGCACGTTATCGCTACGATCGAGTCCGGAGCCGCCCAGGATTGCCGGGGCACGGCCAAACAGGCCTGCGCATATTTCAGATCTTCCGTTTTGTCGTGTTCGACCGTGGAAGACCATTGCTTCCTCCGTACCGGTCGCGAGCAAAGACGGAATACGTCAGCAACCCGGGTCACCATGCTAGCGCTGCCGTCTGCACGTCCAAAGCCCTGTCGCTGGCTTTAAGGAGCAAAGCCAACCTATGCGGCGCCTTTGAAGCAATCCGCCAATTCAGCAGCCGTGTGTATGTGAACAGCCGCTGTTTCGTTCCTGACGGCGGTGCGCAGCCTCTCAAGTGCTATGCACTTGCTATGAGGATAGGTCACAAGTGTTATACCAGCTTCTTCGGAATCTGACGGAGCAAATTCAAGAGTTGGCATGATGGTTGCTGTTAGCCAGTAAAAATTAAGAGGGGGTAACCGCGAATGCGAAGAACAGGCGAGCGGCATGCCACGAACGACCTGAGGCCCTGTGAGGTCGGTAGGCACGAATTGGATTTTACAATGCTGTACCAAGTTGACAGCGGTTCGATGAAATGGCGGCAGCAGCAACCGCGAGGGCTTCATTCATTTGCTCAGGCAGCCAAAGCTGCACCGCGCGACTAGGCGTGTCATTCGCGCATGCGGCATTAGCATCAGAATGGCATGCGCGGCGAAGTATCCAAGACGATTCTCCGCGCGCATGCTCGCCGTGGCTGCCATTGCGGCATCGGATTGCTGCTGGACTGGAAGCCAACCGGATCCTCGCCGCTCCCTCAATGAACGAAGTCCCTTCGATGCGCATGACCAGGACAGAGAAGACCGCAATCTGCCGTGGCCAGGAGAACGACGAAAGTTTGCGTGAAAGGTGAACGCAACATTAGGCCCTTTGAAGCCAATGAACTCAGCGCGGTCAATAGTCGGCCCGGACATGAAGGTAGCTTCGTCAAGGACCGTTTCGCTTCTCATCTGCAGGGAGTCAAATGATATCTCAAGCGTCTCGATTTGCACCGGATCAGCCTCCGAAGTTATCCTGCGAGTACTTGACTGAGCGAGTGCGAGCCTTGTTCGGCCCGCATCCGTTCGCCTCCCAGATGTCCGGAGACCAGGTCGCCAGCCTGCTGCCTGAATACCTAGCGATGTCACAGGCGTTCCCGTACCTGCAGGCAGGGTCGCAAAGGGACCTCATATTCGATGCAATGCATCAAAATCGGGACATTGGGAGGGACATTGAACTGACCAGCGTGGTCGCGAATTTTATCTGCTGGGATGAGACCGGTGGCCATGGCGGGATTCTCCGGGGCGGCAAGGCGGCGTTGCCCGATATTCTTTTGACAGAAAACTTTCACTCCAACCTCTTGAGAAAGGATGCTGCACGACTACTCGGCAGAGCGATAAGGCCCAACTATAGCGACAGGACGAAGCAGTACCTGCATTCTCTCTATGCCGGATTGTCATCGAAAGACCCCCTGGTTCGTTGCGCCTACATGGTCGCCTTTGAGCTCCATGCTGCAGACATGATCCAGTCGCTGTGGACCACTCTGGTCAAAACCTTCAAGGCGCGGCCGGACGATCTTGAGTATTTTCGCGGCCATGTCGGCGGAGAAGATCCCGCGGAGAAGTACCACGGAGAAATGACAGGCCGGCTGATTGGTGAACTTGTGCAGCCTGGCCTTAATGATCGCTTTTTGAATGAATTCGGCCGAGCCTATCGGCTCAGCGTCCAGTGGTGTCGCGATCTGCTCGGAACGGCGGCGCGTACGGGAGATGATCACTCCGAGATGCAACATCATGGCCGTTGTCATTGCGGCGCTATCAAATTCTACGTCAATGCACCTCGAGAGCTCTCTGCAGTTCGATGCAATTGCTCAATTTGTCAAATGTCTGGATTTGTCCACTTGCTCGTACCTGGCGATAAGCTGCGCATCGAGTGCGGCGAAGAGTTCCTCACGACATACCAGTTCAACAAGAATATTGCGCGGCACACGTTTTGCCGGCTTTGTGGCGTAAAGCCATTCTATAGGCCGAGGTCGAATCCCTCCGGGTACAGCGTAAATATCCGATGTCTGGATAGAAAGACCATCGAGCACTTAAGAATATCTGAGTTCGATGGCGCGCATTGGGAGCAAGCATTCCTGTCAATGCAGCAGGACCCGGAGTCATGCTTCGAAGATCAAAGGAGTGAGCTCGAATGGCGCGCGCAATGAAAGATAAATCCTGTCTTCTTTCAGAAGAAGTCCTGACAAAGTACCGGATTGAGCTGCTAGTAAAGGGGTCCGTCGTAATCGCCCCGCAAATGTTATTCACTCAAGACGACATAGCCAGGATCGATCAGCTGCAGGCTGAGATTCCGGAAGAAGAAGTGCGGGAGGGAGATGCGGGCGACTTGCACAGCGTCTTTGTCCAGCGCGTGAGGGTAGACCCGCCCGGCCACGCGCCTAGCAACGTGAGTGGTACTGCTTCGGGTCAGATCATGGAGCTGCTCGAAAGTAGAGATCGCAGCTTCGCGCTAAGAAAGATCTTCGGAGCATCCGCAGATTACGTGGTTCGCCGATGCCAGATGCATCGTATGCCGCCGGGGTCCTTTATCGGCATTCATTTGGATGCGGCGAGTGATCCGGATTTCGAGTACTCGGTGATTGTGCAGCTAGCGAGAGACTTCGACGGCGGTGAATTCGTGGTATATCCAACCGGGTACGAACAACACGTATTCCGGCCGCCATTTGGCGCTGTGCTTGTCACAACCTGTAAGGTCCGGCATGAGGTAAAGCCGGTATCAAGCGGGGAGCGCCGATCCCTCGTATACTTCTGTTCAAAACGCAGCGGCGTGAACCGCCGGATCATCGAGGGTTCTAACGCTCGGCCCTAGCGTGCCGCGCCTGGTATGGGTCTCTGCAAATCGTGGGCTGAGCGAGCTCTCCGGGGAATTGATGGCTTTCCCATCTTGCGGGTCCTTCGTGAGGTCCGACACGAGTCTGGTCGCAAGCGATGGCTTACATTGATCGTACGCGTCCGGTGACGGCCCCTAGTTGGGCGTCTTGAGCGGATGGCCGACCTCGCTCATGGGGCATGAGCGACGTTCTGAGGTTACCAATTCCGGGCGTGAGTTCGTGGACGCGCTTGGCGAGATGATCCAGCAGGCAGGCCAGCACAAGCCTGTGGATCTAGGGCTTGGCTGTGGCGATGAAGTGATCGCTTTGGTCGTGTCATTGTTACTCCAAGCTCTGCGCCCCGATCCGGGCCTTTTCCTCGCCCGTCCATCGTCGGCGACGATCCCAGTGATCACCTCGACGCGACGATCACCTTGCTACTGGCTCGAGCATGGTATTTGCCATCGTTCCTCCTCCACGGATCCGCTCATGCCGAGCTGTATCGCGGGCGCCGAAAGGGGAGCGGTTGGGGCCTCACGCCGTTACAATGGGCCGAATATTTCCACCACAATCACCACAATCACGAGGAGAGTGGTCGCAAAGGCCATGATGACCATTCCGCTGCCCGCAGGTAGGAGGCTGAGAGGCGAGGCGATAGGATTGCAGATCGACGGCATCACACGGGGCGGGAGATTGAGCCTCTCAGTGCTATCGAAGATATAGCTAGTCGGGCGTCGGGACTCACGGACCACACATCCAAAGCTGGGTTGCATCCCCGCGGAATTGTCAGCCAGCTGGTCCCGACCGGGGTTGTCCGGCGGCTGCCCGGGAACGAGCGGCGTTTGGCTGTAGTAGGGACCACCATGCTTGGAGCTCGGTGCCACCTCGCGCAGAGCAGTCTGCCTGACAAATGCGGAACTTGCGCCAGCGGCCACATTCATGGCTTTTGCAACTCCAGATGCAAGCAGAATCAAAGCCAAGTCGAACAAGATCAATCGGATCAGCCTCATTGGGGCTCCGAAGATAGCTGCTGCGGCCGCGTTCTTTGCGGCAACTCCTGCTCCTATGCAGCAATTTACGTGCCGGCAAAGTGCGGTCTTTTGGGGCCGCTTATTTCATAGTGAAACTCGCATAAACCCAAGCCAGCGAGTGCAATCGCCCATCGTATTGTCGAGTTTCAACGTAGGCGTCGCAAATCGGCCAAGCAGGACGTGCAATGCGATTAGCTTTTGGGGTCGGCAACTGCGCTGGCAGCCTTACGCCATGACGCTCGTCGCTGTACAAGCTTCGGCGCACCGCTGGTCTCGTCCGGGACGAACAAGAGCACTCTCATAGGGCCACCATTCATCGTCCGACCAAAGCTTGCTCGGTGATTGGGGCACCTTCGTCGCCACGTGAAGGAAGGGAGGCGCGCGTTCCCGGTGCGCGATGGTGTATCCCAGGCTTCGAAGCGATGAATTGAGCGGCTGACGATGTTTGCTACGACTTCAATAGTCGGTGTTGCTGATCGTGGGCCGCGGGCCTGTTCGGCGCAATCACAACGCACTCCACAGTGCCAGCCTTTTCATCGGCAGCAAGCGGGATCACGCCCTCCTTACGTGTGTGGTCGAATATAAGTCCATCCTTGACGAGACGATCATGCGCCGCCCGGAAGGATGCTGATCGCACATTTCTCACAGATAAAATAACGTTACAGCCGAAATAGTCGACGCCTAGCAGCCGGACGGCAATGTTGTGTAACACCGAGCCGCCACCCCAGCGGCCGTTCGCTTCATTGAACAGCAACCGCCCGTCTTGTGCGAAAATGGCGTCGATGTTGATCATTCCGCGATACCCCAGGTCTCGCGCGAGTGCCACAAAACGGTAGGCATGGGCCTGGGCAGCTAACAATTGCTCTTCCTCCAAGTCGCTTGGAAGCTCAAGTCCCGTCCGGATCAGAGCTCTTTCGGATCGGTCTGCGCTTTTACGCAGACGTATGCTTCCACTATTGACAAAAGCGATTGATGCATCATCCTGGATTGTATACTCGAGATAGAATAAAGATCGGGCCAAGTGGTACGATTCCACGACCAGCGTCTTACACGAGGCTGTTGTCATCTCAGACCACAATGCTTCGGGATCAAACGACGGCCACGAAACCCACCGAGTATCTCTGGCTCCAGGTAGCGGATCGCTCTTATTGCTGGTCAGGATGACGTTTCCAACTCCACCAGCTCCATTATCCAACTTTACAATGACCGTGCCGGTCTCGGATTTGAGGGAGGTGACGGCTTTGAACAGTCCATTTGGGTCTGTCGCGACTGATCCATGGGGGAGCGGAAGTGCAACGCTTGTTGCCAATTGACGGAAGTGGCTCTTGCGATTCAACAGATCAGGCCCGCGCTGCAAAGCGAAGTCGTCACCGGTCTTCGGTATGCCTAGAATGGCCGCCAAGCGTGCGACGCCTTCAGTAGAGTAGCAGGGATACAATTGCCAGTCTGATTTCTGGCGAATATGTCTTTTGAGCCGCTCGACAACAGTTTTGGACAGTAACGTACAATCATCGAGGATTGTCGATTGGCGGCTCGCAGGTACAAGCAGGCGAAGAGCCGATGAATGGAAATTGAGCGTTCCGCCAATGAAGGATAACAGATCGGCCGGGATCACTACCGGAGAGACTATCAGGTCGCCCTCCTGAGCAAACCACGCTGAACGAAATGCCGAGTTGGCGGCCAGCGAAAGTTGAGCTTTTGTTAGGTGGGCGCCCGACATCTGAGGCGTACCGGCATTCATAATCAGGATTCGCGGCATTCTCGACCTCCGGACATCTGGTCGTGATCAGGATGGGATCGTCATGGCAACCACGAAGTCGTTGCCATGCCGTGGCAAGGCTCTGGGAGAGGGGAGAATTTGCGCCATCTCGATGTCACCTGCGATGCAGCGGGAGAGAACGGCCCGCCTCGAATCTGCCGATCTCAATTTATGGCTCGGCCGCGTATGAAATGATCTCGCAGAGCCCGATAAACGGGCTCTGACCAAACATGGGCGATCAGCGCTTGCGCCTCGATCCGGCAGTCGCCGCCGCTTGGTCACATAAGCGGCGGGTGCGTCTTCCCATCGAGCAACGGCTCGACCGACCAGCATTCGGCTACATTTGGATGTTCCGTAAGCACTCGCTCTATTCTTGCTGGAAAGATATTCTCGCTTGAAATAATCGAGAGTTGTTTTGCCGCGGTGAAGCGGAATAGATCCATCGGCCTCGCAGTGTCCATTGTCGCCGGCGAGGCTGGGGATCTCGAGTCGGGCTCCTCTCAGGGCACCAAACTGGCTCTCCAAGGCGCGAGCGATCCGCTCAATGTATCGATTGAGGATGACATAGCTGGACGGCTTCCGTTCGAAATGAATCGCGGTCTTGTCAAAGGTATAGGTAGCGCTTCCCTCGGCCGGGGTGGAAAAATTCAGCTTGCTATTCATGCGTGTCAGGTCCGCGCATTCTGTTTGCGCCACCCGCAACGGCCCCCCAAATCCTGACGAGGCCCCGGTCATATGCTTCGGCTGGCGCTTGTACAGGCTGTGCTCACACGGTCTTGGCGGAAGCCTTCTTTTAATGGCTGTCATGGGGTGCGAACGATGGATATCGCTCGAGGGAAATCTGCCGATCGATCGATCACTCCGCTCTGCTCAGCTGCGGTGTGCATCTTCCGGTAATGATCGGCACACCACGAAGAGGTCTTCTTGCCGCGTTTTTGATATACAGGCTCGCCGCACATATAGGCCGCTCTCATATCTCCATCTTTGAAACCGATGATGCAACGGCACTGGCCTTCAACATGATGAACTAACAGGACCTTCTTAAGGCCATCGCGGTCTTTCAACTTGCTGCTCCAGCCTGCCAAACAATTTCTTCCGATGCCGCGCTGGTCACGCGGAGTCGCCCGCGCGGGCCACTCGTCGAAACCCGCGCGGGCTCACCATCTGCCAAACCTTGCACGGTCGAAACGCCTTGCCAGGTGCGGAAAGGAGCTTGAAGGTGGCGGGTTCGGCGAACTGAGTTTTGTGCGTTGCTGCGCGAGACGAGCAGCTTCAGGAAGCGGGCGCCACCTAAGCGCTTCCGATAGACTTCCACGTCGATCAATTCTGACCTTATCGGCTCCCGTGGCGAAGTGGCCGCCGGCGGCCATATTGTCAGGATCAGAAATGCCGAACCATTTAGAGCTACGTGCGAGCTCTGGCGCCGCGATCGGAACTCGCTGCACAGCCCTCCCGAGCGAGGGACTATAGACAATGAGGAGCATGACCGGCCATCGGTCAGCGGATATGACCAGCTGAGGCATTCGCAGTCCCTCACACGATAGGTGCCACGCCCGAGAGCGTACGATTTAACGTTACGTCAGATTCAAGCCCCTTTTTTGCGGCCTATGAAAACGTGACCAAGGTAATGCTGGCCCAAGCAGTCCCCCAAGGGGCTATCGCGAACATGTAGCGCCGCCGTGAGGGGGGCGAGCCCCAGTTAATGAGGGCCATTGAGGAGAGATCCAGCGAACGCGTCGGCGGCGTACCCAACGCACGTCGCCGCTCGCTTCCGGCGAAATTTGGAGTTGCTCAGGGGGCGTATGCGGGAATCACCATCGGCGGTCAGTCTGAGAAGGCGAGATATCGAAGCCAAGCTTGGCAAGTGTTTTTGGCGTTTGCGTAAAGCGCCACGCTGGCCTGCCAGTCTCTCGGCATGTAGGCGGCAACGGCGCACCTAATGCGCTCTCAGCAGAACACGTCGTTTTGCCTCGAAAAGATGCTCATCCAGGGTATCGTGCAGCGCACGCCGCAGCTCTGGCGGGATGGAGCTATCTGTATCGATCAATTCCCGAAACTTCCGGATGATGTGTTCTATTGTTGCGATCGTTCCCAGTGTTTCCATCCTCTGCCAGGGCATCATCCATTGTCTCCTTTGGCGCGTAACGCACGTTGCGCCGCGGGTCCTCACCTCAGCAACCGGGCCGAGAACAGCCTCTAGTCGGCAAAGGGGTGGCTGTCGGACACCTGCTCAGCGCGAGTTGTTTCGTCAGCGGCGCTCACTCAAATTCCGCAGAAGTGGCGCGCATTTGCAGCTGCAATATTCTTGCGCACGTAAGCTGCACTCTTGATCGCATTAGTCGAGCCTCAGCCAGCTCAGCTTTAGGCGTTTGAAACCGCAATCAAGCGAGTCAGCCGGGCGGCTGCAGCGCCGTGATCAAGTGATTCTTGGCCAAGTGCCACGCCTTGCTGTAGGTTCGAGGCACGACCGGCCACCACCAGTGCCGCCGCCGCGTTCAAAAGTGCGGCATCACGAAAAGGGCCTGGGAGGCCGTCGAGCACTTTCTCTAACGCAATGGCATGAGACTCGCAATCACAGCTCTCCAGCGCATCGGCGCGGTAGCGGGGGAGCCCGGCTTCTTCCGGCGTCACTTCGAACGTGCGGACTGTACCGGCCTCGACCGCAGCAACAAAGCTTGTCCCGGCGAGGGATATTTCATCGAGCCCGTCCGAGCCATGAACAACCCATACCGAATCGGCACCCAGGTTCTTCAAGACGTACGCCAATGGCTGCACCCATTTGCGAGCGAAAACTCCAAGGATCTGCCGCTTGACGCCGGCCGGATTAGACAAAGCCTCGATTAGATTGAACATTGTGTGGGTTCCAAGCACGCTTCGGATCTGGCTGATGCGCTGCATCGCAGGATAGCCGGCTGACGCAAACATGAAGCCAATGCCGGCTTCGTGCACACAACGTGCGATCGCATCAGGCTTGAGATCGACCTTTACGCCTAGACTCGCCAACACGTCTGCGGTGCTTGAACGCAAAGTCGCAGCGCGGTTAACATACTTGGCGACAGGAACGCCGGCCCCGGCGACGATGAAGGAAGCGCACGTCGATACGTTGAGCGGACGCATCGCCCCGTCGCTCGCACCAGTGATATCGATGGGGTCGCATTGCATTTCCACCTTGGGCATTAAATTCCGCATTGCGGACGCGGCGCCGGTGACTTCTTCGACTGTTTCGCCGCGGACTCTCATCCCAATCAACAAGCCACCGATCTGCGAGGGAGTTGCGTCACCCGACATCATGCTGTCGAACGCTGACGCAGCCTCCTCGCGCGTCAGTATGGCGCCCGTGGCAACTTTCGCGATGATCGACTTGAGCGGTTCCATCGAACTGTGCACGTCCCTTGTCCAATCTGAGCTGCGACCGTTCAGCCAGACGTCTTTGCAGCCGAGTGCCTTGTTGCAGCTGCCTGTCTATTCGCACTCGCTATGCCGCACTTGTCCAACAGGCGGCCGACAGATGAAACGTGAGCATCTGTGGCGACGCTACAACCTGACGCTACGTGAGGGTCAAGCCCTCTCCATTCGATGGTGCCCTAGATAGGACGCCGGCGGCTGGTCAGAGGACTGCAGTCGCTTGATACCAGAACAATAGCGTCGTCTCGAGCCTGCTTGCCGGCGATATTAGGAGGGTCACAAGGCTTTTGGCTTCCGGCGCCGCCGTGGCGGGGGCCGCCGGTTAACCTTCGTGCGATGTGCTGCACGTGAGCTGGGACGACTTCTGGTAAGGAGCCGGGCGGACAAGTCGTAGCACCTTCACTTCGATCTGCTGCTCTGATTGCCGATGTCCCGCCCGGAGATCACGTATCGGCATTGCTGACTGAGGCGATCTTGCTTGGATCTGAGGCAGACAGTGATAGCAAAGCGATCTGGTATGTGACTACTACAAAGGCGTAACACGTCTTCCATACAGGCCTCTTTCTCCTCTGCGGTCGGCGCTTGATCAAGCGCGTTGGCTGGCGCGAGCATGACCGTTGTCATTGCCAGGCCAAGAGCGATGGCGCCGTAGCGAAGTCCGAGGTCCGAAGCCAACTTAGTTCGTTGTTTCTGAATCATAACATTCCTTCAATTCGGGTGGGGTGACGTTTTGTTCTTGCTGTGTGCGGAGCGCATCATCTGCCAACCGGAAAGCTGCGGATCTGCTTAGCTGGCTGTCGGCAAGCTCGTTATTCTACTTTGCGGTTCTCATTGTACGGAGCCCGTCATCCGCCGGGAATGACATTCGATGAATCGGGGGTAGGCCTGCACCGGATGGTGTTAGGCTCTCTATTTCGTCGTCCTGGGCTAGCGTACATATTTGAAGCATTCGCAAATGTCGTGATGTCAGGAATCCCCTGGCTCTCAGTGGTGATCCCCACTTGTCCCAACTCGTACAATCTAACGATGCATGCGATTCAAAGTCTCTTCATAAGACCGATGGTCTAAAGCTGTCGGGGGCTGTGGACTAGGGATCGACCGCTTCGGCAGCCGAGCCACGAGCGTCGCTCCTACGTGATGATACGGAGCGTAGGTGTCGCAATTGTTTGATCTACGAATTGCATGCTCTCGGCATGAATCCGAAAAGCAAACTCTACCAACCCGATCACTGGCGAGGCCGCGCGCAAGCAACGCGAAAGAAGGCGGCAGCGCTCGTTGACGGGAAAGCAAAAGACAGGTTGCTTAAGATTGCCTTCGAATACGACAAGTTAGCGCAGCGCGCCCTCGTGTGGCGGATGCGCAAAAATGAGGACGATACGTGGCCTGAGCAAGAGCTGTAAGCGCTGCTACGGCCAATCAAGGCTTCAGCCTTTTGAACTATACCCAACCCAAGGGCGAGGCTGATATCGCTCAACAAGCAAGTCAATCCCGCCTGCTCCGAGCGTTGCGGGAGCGAGGAGCGAGGCGGCCGGGCCGTCCTATGCCATAGGACGTGAGGGCGGAGCCGGCCGCTTGCCCAACGTTCCTTCAGGTCTCTTTGCTTCGTCAGCTTCTCGAAAGCTAGCTTTCACATAACGGTAATGCGGAGTACCAGTTCTCACTTGCAGTCAATCCGTTGCGCCTAACGAGGAAGCCCGGATGCCACCTGCGCGGTACGTCGAGCTGCTACTGGTCATTTTTGGCACTTAGCCGCGGCCGCAACGGCATATCAGTGTCTTTCATTTCAGACATCTGGGTTATGCGTCGGAATTCCTATTGCGGTCGCCGGAACAGCGCACTCTAAATCCAGGTCGCAGCGCGAATTGCGCGCCGGCATCAGGTTATTCGCAGCCGTGGCGGCTGCAGCATGCGATAGGCCCTAGAAGCCTCGCGCGGTCGCCATGCACGGGAGGCTGTCAGAAGAAGGCTGTGATGACCAAGTAGATTCCAGCCCAAAGCACCGCATTTATGAGAAGTGCGACGAGGAGCTCCCAGTTCCACCTTCTCTGCGGTTGCAAGGAGGGACGATCGGCGCCGAAATGCTTGATCATTGGGGGCTTTGTTGCGCGCGAATGTACGTCTCATTGCGCTGAGCGCCGGCCAACAGAAATATGCCAAGCTTTGCATGCCTCCTATCACTCATAAGCTAGCAGTCCTCTCTTCATAGGGCGGTAGGAGAAACGATGTTCGTTGCGTCGCGACCACTCGGCCGATTGATTGCTCGTGTATCTTCGGAACGGCAAGGTCGCGTTCGGCCCACGCAGCAAGCTACATGCCAGAAGGTAGAACTGTCGGCAGCGCCTTTCATTTGATGGGTTGGTCAAACGGAGCCGCTGCGCGACGTCGGAGTCGCGACATTCCTGTCGGAAACAAAACCCGCATTACCGTGTGCAACGAACACCGGCGGCGACGCCGGTGATGCTGTGTTGAAGATGGGAGTTTGGCCTCCCGGAGCCGGCCTTCAGGGGCAGGCTTCAAACCACCTCATGCTGCCGCGTTCAAAAGGCGCGGTGGTGAGCGATGAGGAAAAAGGCGGTGAATGAAACCGTCAGGTAAGTGACAAGAAGATGAGTGCAAGCGAACCGCCGATGACGTATCGAAATGGGTTCAAGACGCTGTCAAAACGGGCGTGGGGTAGTAGCGCTCGGAGGAGTGTGGGCGGAGCCTGTTTACGGCCCACGCGGCAGCCGGTGCATAGGCGGCATGATCTCGTCACAGGCTTCAACACGGAACGTGGGAACCTGACGCAATGCGTCAGGGGCGGAGCAACCCGTAATAGTGAGGAAGCGGCTGTAATGGCCGTGGAGCAAAGGGGTTGCGTTATCCTGCCGGCGTCACTGCGCCAACCGGGAAGACCGGGAGGAGCACGGTGAACTCCGGCAAACCGTTGCCCATCACCAAGCGGATGGTGTGGGAAGCCTATAAGCTTGTGAAGAAGAAGGGAAAGGCGGCGGGCGTCGATGGCCAGAGTCTCGAAGACTTTGCCGGCGATCTTGAGAACCACCTCTACCGGCTGTGGAATCGGTTGGCGTCAGGAAGTTACTTCCCGCCACCAGTGCGGCGGGTCGAGATTCCTAAGGCCGGCGGTGGGATTCGTCCTCTTGGCATACCGACGGTCGCGGACCGTATCGCCCAGATGGTGGTCAAACGGTGTCTGGAGCCGGTGTTGGATGGAGAATTTGATCCGGACTCCTACGGCTACAGGCCCGGAAAATCGGCCCATCAGGCCATAGAGCAGGCGCGTAAGCGGTGCTGGCAGCACGACTGGGTCGTAGATCTCGACATCAAGAGCTTTTTCGACACGATCGATCATGAACTCTTGATGCGCGCGGTCTATCGACACACGAAAGCTGACTGGATCCGGCTCTACATTGAGCGGTGGCTTAAGGCTCCGGTCGAGATGCCCGATGGATCGGTTCGGGCGAGGACGACAGGCACGCCTCAAGGGGGTGTGGTCAGTCCAATCCTGGCAAACTTGTTCCTGCACTACGTGTTCGACGTTTGGATGAAGGGGTCTTATCCCCACATTCCGTTCGAACGCTACGCCGACGACATCATCTGCCATTGCCGCACGCGGCAGGAAGCGGAGGAACTTAAATCGACGCTGGAACGACGGTTTGCTGACTGCCATTTATTGCTGCATCCGGAGAAGACTAAAGTGGTCTACTGCGCTGACAGCAATCGACGGCGGTCCTACCCGCAGATCCATTTTGACTTCCTGGGCTTTAGCTTCCGCCCCCGTATGGCGAAGAACCGGTGGGGCAGGATCTTCACCTGCTTCCTTCCGGGCGTGAGTCCGAACTCTCTCAAGGAGATGAGGGCTCGCATTCGAGGATGGCGCTTGCCTCAGCATTCGCCGCTTCCGCTTGAAGACATCGCGCGTAGTCTCAGCCCCGTCCTTCGGGGCTGGGATCAATACTACGGGCGATTCTACCCGACGGAACTGCGTAGGCTCTATGAGTACTTCGATGAGCGCCTCGGCGCGTGGCTTCGGTGCAAGTACAAGCAACTGAAGGGCCATCGGGGACGGTCGTTGCGGAAACTCAACGAGATGGCGAAGCAAAATCCAAAGCTCTTTGTCCATTGGCAAAAGCTTGGACGGGCTACGGTTGGATAACAGGAGCCGGATGATGCGAGAGTATCACGTCCGGATCTGTGAGCGGCCGAGGGTGAAACTCCCTCGGCCTACTCGACAGCAAAAGGTGAGCGCCTCGCGAGCGTCATGCCGTATGACCTTGCCCCGTGGACTTAATCCAGATTGAAGTTCGCTCTGGCCGATATGAGGACCAGAGCATGAAGCGCAGCCGCTTTACGGAAGAGCAGATCATCGGGATTTTGAAGGAGCACGAAGCTGGCGTGTCGGTTGCCGATCTGTGCCGGAAGCACGGCGTCAGCGATGCCAGCATCTACAAATGGAAAGCCAAGTTTGGCGGGATGGAGGTCTCGGAGGCCAAGCGGCTGAGGACGCTGGAGGATGAGAACACGCGGCTGAAGCGGCTTTTGGCCGATCGTGGACGCCCACGGGATGAGCGAACGGCGGGCGTGTAAAGCCATCGGCTGTTGCCGCATGACCATCAGATATCGGACGACCCGGGCGGACGACGCGGCCCTACGCCAACGCATGAGAGCGATTGCCGAGGTGCGCCGTCGCTTCGGCTATCGGCGCCTGCATGTTC
>NZ_AJQF01000487.1:0-11626 GCF_000261705.1 Bradyrhizobium genomosp. III
CGACGCTCCACTTCCATCCTGTTCGCCGCGCGGCACTGTGGGCCGAGCAGTCGCCGTTCGATCTGAAGGATGTCCTGAAACGTCGCGGCTACAGATGGAGCGACGGCAGCCCAGATCCTGGTACATCGACGTCGGCGAGGCGGCTGTCAACGACGAGATCGCTTTCCTCAAGGCGGAGATCTACCTGCGCGAGATCGCCCTCGCCTGCAGACGTTGACCGCCTTTATCCGTTTTTCACCGTGGGCATAGAAACGTGCCCCCGGGTACTTCACCGGGGCCGCGGCACGGTGGTCATGCGGCGGACCCGCAACCAAGGCGGCGAAGTCGTTCAGGCTGATCGCGGGCGAGCGAGCGAGCGCCGATCGCACCCATATGAGTTTTATGGCCTATTCTAAGATATTATGTAAAACTAATATCCTTTTGATATCGCGTAAAAATCATATTCGGCCTATATATCTTAAATCTCATACGGGATGACGGCATGATTTTGAAGACAATCAGTGACTTAGGACTGGCCGTCCGGGAAGCCCGCCGTCGGCGGAAGCTGACCCAGAAGCAACTCGCCCAGACGCTGGGGACCACCCAAGAGTGGATCTCGCAGTTCGAGACCGGCCGCCTGGAGAATCCGAGCCTCGGAACGGTGCTAAAGGCCTTCGCCGCGCTGGGGATCGACCTGAACATCGACAGTGTGCCGGGATCTCTACGGAACAACGACTTGGATACCGGTGATCTGGCGCTCGACGAGCCGAGCTTTCTCAAGGGACGGCGGCGATGAGCAAATTCATGAACGTCCTGATGGGCGGCGTCCCGATCGGCCGTCTCGAGCAGATGGATACCGGCGTCCTGGCCATCGAGTACGCCGATGGTTGGCTCGCGGCCGACAGGGTTCAAATTCCGCTTTCGATGTCCCTGCCTCTCGCCGCCAAGAAGCACTCCGGCGCGAAGGTGGCCAACTATCTCTGGAATCTGCTTCCGGACAGCGACCAGACCCTGCAGAAATGGGGACAGATCTACGGCGTGTCGCCGAACAGCGCGTTCGCTCTGCTGTCGAAGGTCGGAGAGGATTGCGCCGGCGCGATCCAGATCGTCACCGACGAGTGGATGGCCGCCAATGCGGATTCGCCTGGGGAGGTTCAGTGGATCGACGAGGCGGAGGTCGCGAACCGCCTCAAGCGCCTGCGCGAGGAGAGGACCTGGACGGGACGTCGCGACGGCGACCGGGGGCATTTCAGTCTCGCCGGCGCGCAGCCGAAGATGGCCTTACTGTTCGACGGAAAGCGATGGGGCGTACCGAGCGGCCGCCGGGCGACCACGCACATCCTCAAGCCGCCGATGCCTCACCTGCGAGGCACGACCGAGAACGAGTACGCGTGCCTGCGCCTCGCGAACCACCTCGGGATCACGGCGGCCGAAGCTAAGGTCGGGAAGTTTGGCGAAGAGGTCGCGATCGTCGTCACCCGGTACGACCGCGAGATCGACAAGGACGGCGTCGTCAGACGATTCCACCAGGAAGACATGTGCCAGGCGCTCGGCGTGCATCCCGCCGTCAAGTACCAGAGCGAGGGCGGACCCTCGATCGAGCAGATCACCAACGACGTGCTGCGCTATGCTACCGATCCGGAGGCGGACAAGGCGGCGTTCGCTGACATGATCGCCTTCAGCTTCCTGGTGCTCGGTACCGACGCGCACGCGAAGAACTTCTCAGTCATCCACCTCCCGGGCCGGCGGATGTTTCTTGCGCCACTCTACGACGTCCTGAGCCTCGTGCCTTACGACAACGACGAACATGAGCGGCGACGCCTGCGCATGGCGATGAAGATCGGCGGCTATTACAAGTTCTCAGAAGTCCTGCCGCGGCATTGGAGACGCCAGGGGGAACTGATGAAAATGGATCCCGACGAGATGATCGCGCGATTGGTGGCGCTCGGCGAGAAGATTCCCGACGCGCTCAGCGACGTCGTGAAGGAGGCGAGGGTCGAGGGCCTGAAAGAACCGGTGCTTGACACGGTGCTGGACGGAATCTCGGCGCGCGGCAAAGCGATTGTGCAGCAATACTCGGCGTGAACGCGCCGCGCTCGGGATCGTCGATGAGATAGGCGTGACGCCGACGGACGCCGTCGGCGCCCGTTCCGACGCTCAAATCCGATGACCAAAGTTTGGGTGAAGATTTGGAAGGCATCGAAGACACCGCCGGAAAAGGACGAGCTAATAAAATCGTTCGACCGCGAGGCAGACAATCAACTAAGAAAACAATTATCAAAAGACATAATATCGAAGGTGTACGATTGGCTCTCGCGCACGCCGAGATAGGACAGCCAGTGCCAATTGCCATCCCGACCGCTCAAGTTCTTCGATGTGGACACCGAAGAAGCTGAGGGTTGGCCGGCTCAAGCTTGATATTACACGCGCCATGTTGTCGCAGGGTGCTACTTTGCAGAGGGATTCGCGAGCGACCGGCCCGAGCTAACGAGCGGAACCCCCTGTAAGGGGATCACCAGATTCGGCGTCGGTAGTTACTTGCAACTGAAATCTCCGCGCCGTCCCGGTACATGTCGTGGTTTCCCGAAAACGTATAGACCTGCGCCCGTTTTCCAAGCTTTCCAAAGACGTCGTCCAAAATGGAGGAGAAGTTCGATTTGCACCCATCCGGGGGGCCCGGCTAATGGACAACCTAGATCGAAGACGGCCGACCTGTTATTGGCTGAAGGAGCACGGCAATTTCGATCTGCTCGATGTTGGCGGCAATGGGCAGTTGGACATGGCGGCTTGAGTCGCTCTCATTCATCCACCATTGCGAGATAGTCCGAGAGTCGCATCCGACGATAGCCGGGCCGCTGCGGCGCCTCGTCTCCCGGTGGAACCATCAGGACGCTCTCCTCGCCGCGCGGCCGTGGGACGAACTTTTTGGGCGGGACCGGGTCGGCGCGATCCCAGTCGATCTCAAACGCGTCCGCAAAGTACTTTGCAATTCCGGCGTGATCGAAGATCAGTGAAGCATCGCGGTTGGTCGATACCCCCATGCCACTCCAATTGTGACTCCCGATCAGGACGCGCTTGCCGTCGACGACCATACCCTTGGTATGATGGTTGGGGATTTGCTTGAGACGCGAGTCGATGTCGACCCCCTTCGACTTAAAATACCAGGCAGAGTGGGTGGGATCCGAGAACTTCTTGCTGCTGTCCGCGCGCAGGATCACGCGGGCATCGTCCAGCGAAACCAGCTTGTCGGTCAGTTCGCCGATCAGATCGTCGATGTAGCCGCGATGCTGCCGCGGGTTGCTCGGCATTCCGATATAGGGGATCTGGAAAACGAGGCTGCGCCTTGCGGAGCGGATCAGCTTCAAAACGGCCTCGCTGTACACTCCGCCTTCGCGGTCGGGCGTGAGCAGAGGGGCCGCGACAATGCTTTCGGTGATCTCCAGGGGCTTCTTCAGCCGCGCTGGCGGCCGGCGTTCGCGCGGCCGCTCGATGGCTTCGAAGACGGACTCCGGCACATCGACCAGCGGCTCGCGATCATCCGCTTTCACCGGCACTTCCTTGCCGCCAAGGTCATGCGACCGCCGCACATCCTGAAGGATGTGCTCGCGAAATCGCTCGGCTAGAGTTGGGCTTTGAACAATCACGTGCCACTCGCGATTGCCGGGCAGGTCCTCCTCCGTAGCCCTGTCGCGCTCGGATGGATCGATGATCGGCTGGCTCGACGAACTCTTCCAGTTGCCAGAGGACAGCCAGAACTTGTCATCGTTCCGGACGGTGACCTTGATGTGATAGGACTGCTGAACCAGGCCGGTTGTTCCGAGCGGAACGGCGATGCGCTTGAACTTGCCATCGCCGAACCGATCGGCCCACTTCTGAAAGATCGCCTCTGCATCGAATTCGGTAGTCTCGTCGTCAACGTCAGCGAACGTCTTGAAGTCGGCTGCCAGGATGATCTTCGTTCCGGCAGCGAGACGTTTTGCCATCAGGTCGCTAATGGCTGATGCACGAAATTCGTATATCGCCGAAACCCAGGAGCCTGCATCCTCGCTCATAAAGGCCTTCAGCTCATCGAAGCCGTATTCCGGGCTGACGTGCGCGCGCACCGTCATCAGTTCTTCGACCGGACTCAACTGGTATTTTGGATCGCGGCGGGCATCGTCGTCGTAAGCGTTCGGAGCCGCGGCGGCCTCGAGAGACATCGGGCCCTCGAGCTGCTCTTCGACCGTGGCCGGGGCGTATTGGACCTGATAGCCCTGGAACGAATGCGGTCCGTCCGCGCGCAGCCCCTCCAGCGCGCCTGGTTGCGCTGACACGGCGATGCAGGGCGTATCGCCGATGCGGCCGTCATCCTCAAGATAGCCGACGCGCGCTGCGAGCACGCCTTCCGGCTTCTGCTTCCAGAACGCCTCGGCGGCATGCTCGACCGACATCCCGACACGGGCCGCACCGGCCACAGTCGATATCGTGCCGAGGTCGACCGTGATGGTGACCGGCACCGTGACGCTCACCGTGCCCCGCCCGCCGGGGGCGGGCTGCGGCGCCTGTGCGATCGCCGGCCGGGACTCGATCACCAGAGGCAGGGTCCAGCGCTTTTTCGCTACGTAAAAGTTGAGCTGGCTGGCCGGGACCGCCAGGTTCGTCTCCTTATAGATGCCGGCGAAGTGCAGGCCGACGACTTCGCGGGTCTTGAAATCGACGACCACCGATCCGGAGTTGCCGCCCAGCGTCGTGCAATCATGCGTCGTGGCACCGGCACGCGGCGCCGTGATGTAGCCGGGGGCAAACCGCTTCACGTCATATATGCCACGATAGAGCCGCTGCATCAGCGCCTGATCGGAGATGCGCGATGGCGGTGCCTTGGCGGGGTAGCCGAGCGTGAAAACGGCGGTGTTTTCCAGAGCGTCGGATCCTGCGATCTTGAACGGCGGCAGTTCATCCCCGTGGCCAAGGGACGCAAGCCTCATGAAGGCGATGTCGTTCGGCCCATCATCCGGCTCGATGTAGAGCACTTCGGCAATCTGGCGGCGCAGCCCACCAGATGCCGCATCGCGAAAATGACCGGTATCCCAAACCGTGCTCATCGTCCCGCCGCCGGCGCCTTGACGGAACACAAAGCCCTGCCCTTGTCGCCGCGCGAAGACATTCGCCACGTGGCGGTTGGTCACGATAATTCCGGCATCGATCAACCAGCCTGTCCCCGCGAATGGCGCACCGCCCGGAAAGTCCACGAGGTCGATGCGGCCGACCCGGTCGACCAAGCCTTCCGGAACCGCGCGACTTTGCTTCGACAATTCGAACAGCGTCTGTGCCTCGACACCGATAAGCGACACATCCTCAAAATTGAGACCGGCTTCTCCATTTCGCTCGACGAAGAAAACCGGTCTCTCCTCAGACACGATCGTCTCCAGATCGGCGATCGGACTGCGTGTCAAAAGGTCAATCACATCACGCGGGCTTGGCGGCGCTTCCTCGAGGTTTGCCGTCTCGAGACCGGCCTTGTCCCTTATCCGTTTGGCGATGCTCTGCGCCGCGTCGGGATTGCGCGCGAGCAACCGTTTGACGAACTCGATCAGATCGCTTCGTTGGGATTTGTCGGCCATCGTTCGCGCTCCGCGGTTGCTGGAAAATGATTACGGCGTCGCCGGCGAACTTGTCGCCGGTCAAGCGACGCGCGCCGGAAAAAGTTGTTTGATCTTCTGATGAAACAAGTCGGCGAATTGCTCAAACCCCGCCTTCGCAGGATGGAGTTCGTTGTGCCAGGAGGACACCTGCGGCGCCAGCACACCTTGCGTCCTGACGACCGTCACCCGAGGACCGCTCAGCGACTCCAGCATCGCCTCAAACTGCCCGAGCATCTCGCTGACGACGGCTTGGCCCGACGCAATCGTCGGAAAGTTGCGCAGACCGAAGGTCGGCTTGAGCCACGGTCCGAATTTGCAGATGCCGCGGCCGTCGGGTATGGCGAAATCATAACCATGAAAGATGAGATGCGTGTCGGGGCTGCATTTGTCGCGGATTGCAATCAGATCCTCATATCCGGCGCGCACCAGCGCCAAGGCCGCAGCAAAGCGCGGCTGATTGACGTGCGCCGCTGGTGGCTGAGTCGGATTCCAGTCCTTGACCCAGAGCGCCATCGGATTGTCGACGATGTCGTTTCCACCTCCGGAAAACAGCAGCAGGTCCCAATCGCCGCCCGCGGGACTGCCGTTCGTCAATCGTTCGGTCAGGGTCGTGCGCTCCTCGACACCCAGCATGAAACGAACCTCATCGCCCGTCTTCGCCAGGTTGAGGATGGGCACGCCCAGCCGTCGCTCCAGTCGCGGAACGATGCCGCCGCCGAACAGCGGCACGGGATATTCGAACCACGAATCGCCTTCGGCGAGGATCTGCAGAGGCGCGAACGCCTCGCCGCGCTCGCCTGCCGCCTCGGCGCCGCCTTCCCCGCGTCCCGCTCGCGGCGGCAACGTGCCGCGGGCCTTCATGATTTTCATGACTGCCTGGTATTCGCGGGTCCGGCGAACGCGCTCGCTGCGCTGTTCGCGTCGCAGCTTTTCGCGCTCCTGGCCAATTGTCCTTAGCGACGGCGACTGCGCTACCGCTGCCCGTGCGGTCTCGAGACCAGCCGCGCGTGGCCGCGCCGGCGCTGATACGCCGGCAAGCACGCGCGCTTCGTCCAGGGTCACGGGCCCGGCCGCGACCGCCGCCTCCCTTGCGCCAGATTGCGAGCCGGCCTTGCCCTTGCCGGACCGCGGCTTGACGGTGACCTTCCTGGTCCGCTTCTGCTTTGCCATACGCACAGCATGCTATCGTGATTGCAATACACATTCCGCACCCAGGGTCCCGCCATTCGCGCGGGCCCAGGCAGACAAAATAGGATCAACATACTACTTCAAGATGCATGAACGACCACCGCTCGTCAATGCGGCACTTGACTCAATCCAGGCAAGCGTACGCCTTGGCTCATATGGCTGCTTGAAATTCGAAATTCGGTCGACGCGGCGATCGAACTACAGCTTGTATTTGCCGTCCGAGTTTACCAGGACTCCGGCGCGCAAGACCCTGCACCTGCCGGTATCGACGCAGTCCTGCACCTTTTTCAAGACCTCATCGACCTTCATGCCGTCGCCCGCCTTGCGGCCGACCCCGTTGTTGAACAAGTCCATTTGCGTCGCGAGCGGCTTGCCGGGATTTCCGTCTTCATGCGTAGTCGCCCATTTCTCGGCCCAGACAACGCCCACGCCGCTGTCGGCCGCCATACGGGCGTTCCACAACGCATGACGAAAGGCATCGCCATTGTCGTCTTCGAGCGCCGTCGACTTGTAGCTGGCGAGAGCCTCGTTCACGGCAGTTTTCGCGTGTAACAGAACCAGAGCGCCGACGACGGGATTTTGCCTGAACAAATCCCATTCTGGGGCACTGAGAACACCTGAGGTGATCGGCAGCCCGCCGGATTCCTGACCAGACTTTTCATGTGCGAGCCTCTCCGCGGCCCGCTCGCTGCCCTCGGTCCAAAATCTTTCCGTCGGCTTCGGGGCCGCGGCCTCACCATTGATCTTGGCCTTCGGGACCGCTGCATTTCCGACCTGAGCCACCGCGCTCACGCCGAGCAAAGCCAACAGTTCGGCGGGAAGACCCGGAAGATGTCCGATAGGCTCGTTGCTGGCAGTTGCCACGACAAGCCGACCTACCGCGACCACATAGGCAACGAGAACCGCGGCTTGAAGCAGCAGTTGCTGCACGGCCGTCATATCGACGGTGTTCTGAACGCCAAACTGGCTATTGGTTGTAATGTCGGCAGGCTTCGCGTCATCGATCTCGATATTGCGGTACATCGCCCCCTGGCGCCGGGGGTCCGGGGAGAGAGCGCTCTCGTGGGCACCTGCATCCTTTGGCGGGGTCGCGGCATGGATCGAATTAACCACGCCGTTTCCGACGAGGCCCCCGAGCACGACACCAGCGAGCGCCCAGATGCTTGCATCAATCTCAACGAAGGACTGCACCACGCCGCTTCCGCCCGCCTTCCACAAGGCAACGTTCCAGAACGAAATTGCGAGGAAGGCCGAAGAGAGGACGACAAACCACCCGAACGTAATGACGCGCTGCAGTGAGTAGCAATTGAACTCGTCGACCAGCGCGGTCTTCACGCCGGTGATGCCGCTTGCAAACATAAATACGCCGAGCAGACAGACACCCCCGACAACCAATCGCAGGTAGCTTGGCGTCGCCGCCTCCGCATATCCGAGCGAAACCGCGGAAGCCACGATGAATGCCAACATTGCCGCGGAAATACGCCACCACTTCGTTTGCAGATTCATTTCGTTAAACCCTTACCGTCAACCAGAAATCAACTTTGCGGGAAGGACGCAGCGCCGGATCCGGATGATCGGCCGGTTCGACGCAGCCTCGAATACACGAAGGTCAAAGATATAATCGCCGCCGGCTGCGGGCCGATAAGACCGGCGCCACGCCGCTACCGATTCGACAAACGGGCCGACCCAGCCCGCCCAGTCCCCGGTCCGAAGTCCGGAGCGCGCAAGGCCCGACACGTGCAGGCCGTCTCCCTTGATATCGACCTCTTCAGCAAGAAGCGGCTCGAAGGTGAGGAGCACATCCAATGAAAGTTCTTCCAGAATCGCGTCGTGGTCGGAAGCACTGCCACCGCGCGGCCCAAGCAGATCCTTCAGCATTGCGGCGAAGTGTTCGCCGAACGAGCGAGCTTGCGACGCCATCTCCACCTCGGCCACGGTGAGTATGGGCACCAGCGGAGCACCCGACGCAACGGTCGGAACCCGATAGACGAATTCCTTGGCGACAGGTTTCCCCCGGATTTCGGCATTACGTGTCAGATCCAGCTCCGTCTGCACGGAGCGATAGGCAAGAATGTCGAGATCCAACGCATCGAGCCGTCTCAGTCGCTTCGCCAGATCCCCCTCATTGAAGATCAGCGGACCGACATCGTCGGTCTTCGGATGGGCGGCGTCGGCCGGACAATAAAGCTCAAAGCTCCCGGGCCCGGGCAGACCGGCGCGGCTCTTATCACGCTTGATGACAAGACGGCGCCGGCCGTCAGCCATGACCTCCTCTGCAACATCGTAAACATCGAGACGCTCGACCAGCGCGGCCTCGGATTCGATAATCTGTTGCGACAATGCGCTTGCGAGGTCTTGCGCGCGTGCCGCGAGGAATTTGGCAGCAGCCTCGCCGGTCGCCTCCCTGCCGAGCTGTCGCAGAACGGGCTCGACCGCCTCGGCAAAGATCGCAAACGCCCTTGCTCGCAGCGCGTCCCGGGTAAGGCCGAGTAATGCTTCCGTGGGCAATGGGCCGGTTCCCGGATTGTAGCGGAGGGTCAATTTGAGTCGATCGCTTCCGCTGCCTTCGTAGCTCCACGTTCGCGAATGCCTCCAAAGCCGCGCATCGCCGATCGTGTTCGCCACCGTGTTTCCAATTGATTCAACCTCGATCGCGGGCGTCCGCGGATACCGCTTTCGCACGATCGGGATGTCCGCATCGGGCAGCTCATAGACCCGTGGTGTCGCGAGCTTGAGCCATGCGGTCGGCCGATAACGCCCCGGATCTCCCGGCACCACGGCCTCGAGTGCGGGTCGCGGCAATCGCTGCACGTGCGTCAGCCGATACCCGGCCGGCGAAGGAACGGTGTTCTTGTCGTAGTTCGGCGTCACGTCGGTCGTGACAAACAAGTGCCGTCTCCCGCTCGCCGGAGCTCCGATCTGCATCGCGGACGGCCGCATCGTGTACGGCACGACGCCGGTGTCACGCGACACGATGCTTCCATATGCCTGCGGTCGCTTCTCCTCGTCATGCGGGACGGCAGCCTGATCCTCGTAATACGAGATCGTGTCGATTGCATCTGCAGCGGAGAGCCGCATCAGAACCCTGTCCTTCAAAATCGCGTTTGGAACGTTTCCGATGGCCGGCCGGCCATCGAGAACGGGGCGAAGATCTGCGACAAGTGACGCGGCAATCGACGCCTTGGCGATCAGGATCTGCTGCAGAGCGTCGCGGCCTCCTTGCGTGTCGGACAGTCTTTGCACGGCCGGAACATCGAGCACTTCGTCGTACAGCGTAAGCGCACGGGCAGCGGTTGCATCTGCATCGATCCGGACGAAGCCAACCGACCGCACGGGCTTTTCGTCCCCGAACGTCGGCACGTCGGCAACGAAGCTGTGCAGGCCGGTTGAAATGGGTGGCAGTGCGAGGTCGTGGCGCACGGCGGTGGTGAAATGATTGGCCGGCGGAAGCACGTCTTGCCGCACCAGCCAGATCGCCCGCTCGACCAGCCCCGGGACGCTGCCATACCCCGTTGCGAGCAGGAACTGCGGCGCAAAGTGTGCCATGGAAGCCTCCAGTTCTTCCAGGGTGCGCCCAAAACCGGCGGGGAACGCCACGGTGTTTGCAGGCTTGGCAGAGCCGTCATGGCGCAGCGGCAGCGGCAACGGCACAACCACGCTCTTCACATCGGAAGGCTCAGTGCCATCCAGCCCATCCAGGCTGGTGCGCTCGACCCGAAGCGCCAATGCAAGCTCAGCGAACTCTCCATCCGAAACTTCGACATCAAATCCGAACACGACAGGATCGCGAGACAACAGCCGTTCGGCTTCCGTCCTGACCGTCGTCGCCGGAATTGTCCGCAAGTCTCTCACGCTCGTCATCGCACCGAACGCTGCGCTGGCAGCCTCCATGAACTTCCAGAGCTTCTCGACGTCGGGCCTCGCAAACGCGACCGACCGCTTCAGGGCACGAGTCTGCTCGCTCCCGCCATCGGTCAACGACACGCCGATGTGTTCGTCGCGAAGCTGCAATGCCGCCTGGGCGTAGATGACCCTGGCGCGATCTGACATTTCAATCAGCGCCCGGTACTGGTCGTCGGTCAGGGGGCCTTCACCTTCCGGCACGATTGACGACGCAGAGCGGGGATCAAGCACCATGGCTACGTTGAGCCGGCCGGCAGTGCTGCCAGGCCACCATGCGAGCAGCAGCCCGGGCAAATCGTTCAGCGGGATCAGGCGATCGGAGTATCGGATTTTGACCGGGACGCTCGCGAGCGGCGGCCCCGACCAATCGTTGCCGTAGACGTCGCGCCATTGACCGGCGAGCTGCAGCGTCTTGCCTACGGCAGCATAGGGCGACCTCGCATTCATCAGCTTGGCGAACGGCAGGGCCAGCCGGTAGGTGAGCATCTCCGTCACGCCCTCGTCGTCGGTGTGCCCCACAGCGAGGCTCTCGGATATCGAGACCAGCTCGGCATTGTCATCCCTGACCGAATAGGCGAACATGGAGAAGCGCGCGGCGAACTGGTCCCAAAGCTCCTCGTTGAGACCGGTCGGAACGGCGGGCCGCTCCGGCCGCGTCACGATGATGGGCAAGACCCCGGCCGGAGCGATTGGTTCGCTGAGCTCCGCCCGCGCCAACGGGTTTTCGCTGTCGATCTGGAACGTGAACGAGTGACCATCCAGATAAGCCGCAGGATCGGCCTGGTCGGCAGGAACATCGAATACGACTGCGTTCGCGTATCCCGCGCTCTCCTCGGTCAGGTACAGGATCATCATTAGCTCGATCGGCGGCGTGCTTCCATCACCCTCCGGGCGAGGCGGGAGCTGCTGGATCGAACTGCCAGCCGTCGGCCAGC
>NZ_AJQF01000488.1:0-23398 GCF_000261705.1 Bradyrhizobium genomosp. III
GACGCCCGCGCGCCGCACGATTTCGACAAAAGCCTGAAGCTCGTCGATCGAAGCCACATAGGTCTCCGAGATAGCCGTTTCCGCGGCCAGCTCTGTCGCTCCGAAAGGCCTTGCTTCGGCCGACAGGTCACTCTGCACGACCACGGCCGAAGTCGCTGCACCAACCAGCGGCTCAAGCCCATCCGGCTTGACGTTGTAGAACTCGGCGCGTGCGATCCGTTGCGCGCCGCCGGCCTCCAGGTTGAGGGCATCCAGCCAAACGCGATCGCCTTCGGGCATACCGGCGATCTCGAAGCGATCGAGGACGGCAGCACCCGGGGCCGGTTTCACCAGTTGCAGCCGCAGCGTCACCGCGATGACGGCGTGCGAGCCGATTTTTGCCGCGGCTTCCGGGCGCGTCCGATCGCCGATTCTGAAGGCACGGAGGCCTGGACGACTGAGAAGGCCCTCGCTACGCGTCCTCGCCTGGTGACGAATGACCTCGGCCGGGAACGGGACCAGATGGGCACGGTTGCCACCGAGAACGCGGGGGCGCCCCACGGCGAAGTCGCGCGGCACCGTTCGAAACCTGTCGGCGGCGCTGATGCGCCCGCCAAGGTCGGTAAACAGGTGCGCACTGGCCGCGAACTGGACCAAGGCATCGCTCTCGACGCCGTCGATAGCAAAGGTGAGCGCCCCGCCACGCAGGAACGAATCTCCCGTCTCAATGACGAAGGCCGGCCGCTCAGCCGGGACGGCGGGGCGCCCGAGCGGATGTTGCAGCCAGGCGAGCTGGTAGAGACCATGATGCATTCCGGGCGCAAGGTTCGGAGGCATGACGCCGGCGGGCGGCGAATCCGGGTCGGGGAGCCGCGGTCCATGCAAGAACAGGCGCGTCGCCATTGCGAGAACGCCTGAGCGAACCTCGTCCCGTTCCAGTTCGTCGAGCAGATCGCCCAGCCTGAAGGCATGAGGCGATCCATCCGCACGCGGCGCTGCGGTCCTGATCTTCTCCGCGGCGATGGCACAAAGGCGCGAGATCGAGCCGCGGATGATCAACCCGACATAGTCCTCGAACAGGACCTGCGCGATCGGGAGCCGCTGCGGCTCCGCCTCGGCGCCGACCGACTCGGCAACTCGGGAAGGCACAAGAGCGGCCATCTGACGCTGGAGTTCGGCGTCGATCTTTTCGCGGTAGGCATCGTTGACGACCTGCTTGTCGGCAAGGCGCGTCGTCACCGGCCATTCCGATTCGGCAAAGCCGCTCCGGGTGATCGTCGCGGTGGGCGGAAGCGGGAAGAACACGCCGCCGATTTGCGCGGCACCATCGACCGCGTCCGGCGCACGCGAGATCGTCGCGTCCACATTGGTCCGAAACAGCGCATCGACAAACAGGAAAGACGGTTGGCGCTTCCGACGCTCGGATGCGTGGGCGGTTCCGTCGAAGATCGTGTCGCCCGCAGCAACCCAAAGCGAAATTCTGTCGAGCGTGTCGAACGTGATCTCGTGATCGCGCAAGGCGACACCGGGGCTCCGGTTCGTGGTGTTTGCGATCGTCCAGGCCGCCATCAAGACAGCCAGGCTCGATCCGCCGACGGGATGCCCATCGGCCGTACTATCGGGAATGACGCCGAGAAAAACGGCGTTGGCGCGAACGGACGCGTCGGCTGCCGCTGCGAGCGTCATGTCCGGCATCAGATACACGGGCATCCGCCATGGCCCAAGATCCGGTGCGAGCCGCCAGTCTGCCGGATTGATGTTTTCGGTCCAGGCCGGCGGCTCCTTGAACACCAGAAGCGGCCTGCCGGCTTCGGTCACGACAATCGACTCGGTGCCGGCACGCGGCTGGAACAGGTAGTACTGCGTGTTGCGGTCCGACCCGACGTAGACGGAATAGTCTACGGTCGTCGAGAAGCTGAAATGCAGACTGATCTCGATGGTCTTGCCGAACACCCTGAAGCGGGCGATCACGACCGAAATCCGCACGCTGACACCGGCCTCGATATAGAGGCGAATGCGGTGGTCCGTTTTCATATCGAAGCCGTAAGCAACCCATACGCGAATGGAGACTCCGGCCTTCACGATGCCGAAGTCGACATAGCCGTATATCTCGCCGAGTATGCCGACCTGCCCGCGGATCGCGACGAAGGTGGATGCTGCCTGCGTCCACTGGCGCACCTCCGGGCGAGCCGGATCGTGCCAGAGCACGCCATAGCCTCCCTCGATCTCGGCGAACACCGTGACCGAGAGCCCGGCACGAAAGATACCCTTGTTGATCTCCTTGCCGAGGCCGACACGAAACGCCATGCCGACCTCGGTGACGGGCTTGTAGGTCAGAAGGCTATCATCGACGATCAATGCGCCCGATCCGCCGCCCTGGTGAAATCTAGGCTGTGGGATCAACCATGCAGCAGGCCCCGATACGCGGCGGAAGTAGAGCCCGCCAGATCCGATGAACGGGAATACCTGTACGCCGAAGGCGCGTCCATAATCCTTGTTGAAGGGATAACCGAGATCGACGGTGAAACCGCCGTCGGTATAGATCTCAAATGCGATCGTTGGAAGCGTGACACTGACGACGCCGAATTCCAGCTGACGCCAGGCCGGCGGCGCGACGATCTCGATCGAATAGACGCCGAGCTTTTCACTGAGCTTCCGATACAGCACATCCAGCGAGAAGAGATAGTCGCTGGAGCCGGGCGACAGCGTGACACCGAAGCGAATGCCATAGATGTCGTCGTCGCGCATCGCAAGGCCGAGCTCGACGCGATCGGCGAATACTGCGGAGAAGCCGACGGACCAGCCTCGCGACGGGTCGAAGCGGATGTAGTCCCTCTCGATCGCGGTGGATATCTTGTCCAGCGCGGCCGTCTCGTTGTTTCCAGGATCCTGGTCATACGGCGCTTTCGATGTCAGGGCCGTAAAGCGACCGACGACCTCCTTGGTGGTCCTGGGAGGAGGCTGGGTCGCCGGAAGCGGATCGACACGCTGCCCGAGCGCAATCGCCTTCAGATCGAACACGCCAATCTTGCCATCGATGGGCTTGCGGGCGGCGAACCAGCCGATGCCACTCGCGGCCTGTCCGCTCCCCAGCGTTTTGGGGTCCACGAACAGGAACAGGGAGATGCCTGCCTCATCCTTCGGAAACTTGTATCCGAGAATTTCGAGCTGGGCGCCGATCGCATAGAGCAGCTTGATCTGCGATGAAGCGCCGCCCCCCGGCGGCCGGAACTGCTTGTCGAGAATCTTGAACCGTTCGGCCCGCAGCTTGATCACGCCTTCGATGCCGATGTCGAGCTTGCCATCGCTTTCCGGGAATTTGATGCCCAGCGCCCAGCGCGGAGCCCATCCGCCACCCGTCCTCACTCCGTCACTGAAGCCGAACAGCACCGACAGCTTGAATCCCTTCTTCGGCGCCAGCGAGCCGAGGAATCCGAGATCAAGATCGAACTCGAGACCAAAGCGGAAGCCGTCGGTCTCCGGAAAATTTCCGAATCCAAAATAGCCGAGATTGGGAAGTCTCAATCCCTTCCCGAACAGGTTCAGAGCCTTGAACTTCAATGGAAAGGAGGACCAGAATCCGCGGCCGGGCCGCTTGGCGGCGGAGCCGAACTGAAAGCGCAGCCGCCCCGGATTGAAGAACATTCGCAGGGCTCGCTCAATCGCGTGGCCGGGCAGGTTCGGAATCCTGAACCCCGTCGCAATGCCCATGTCGCTGAAATCGAGGGCCTCGATATCGATGACATCAAGCCCGCCCAGGGAGCCAAATTTGACCCTGCCGTCCAGAAGAAAGCGGGAGACGACCGATCTTGCATCCGCCCCGTCGGGTTTCGAATCGTCGGTCACATAAGCAATGCGATTGACGTCGACTATACGGATGATTGCATCTTCATCGCCCTCTTCAGGTGCAACCTGCCCCTCCTTTTTGGCGGCGTATCTGAAGCTTTGCTCGGGGTCGGTCTCATAGGTGTATACTTCACGCGTGGCTCCGCCTTCGCGTATCCGCTCGTAGCGTCCGACCAAAGACAGAATGGAGTCGTGCTTTCTCTGCCAGGCCGTGCTCGCTCTCTTCTCCCATATGTCGCCGAACCCATGGAACAGACGTCCCAGGTAGAAGTCGATCTTGGCTTGAAACGTCGAAATTTCGCCGTTCGCAAAGCTGACGAGCAAGCGCCGGATCTTGAAGCCGTAAGAACCGTCGTGTTCGGGCTCTTCCTCATTTGCTAGGGCAGGTTTGATCGCCGAGCCGTCGTCCCGATAGTCGACCAGACCGGAAAGGCGCGATTTTGTGGACCCGCCCGAATTGCCGATACCCTTGAGTTCGATTGCAACATACTCGCCGCGCAGCCGGTCGAGATCCATGCCGCCGAGCAGACCCTGGACCTGCGCGGGGAGATCGCCGAGCCCCAGATCGCAATTGATGATGAGAACGCCGGCCCAGTTGCCGTCGTTGAGAATGCTCAGCAGTAGCTGGTATTGCCTGGCCGCAGCGGAGTCGGTGGCAGCGGCTTCTGTCTTCGCACGGTTGATGAAGGCCTTAAGGATATCACGCGCATTCGCGGTCGGATCCTCTTTTCCCTCGGGTCCCGGGCGCAGAAACTGATCCCTGCCCGACCAGGATGCCGGGTCATCGGCGAGTTCGATGATACTTCTGCTTTCATATCCCTTGATGATGAAAAGCGTCTCGGGGCGTAGTTTTTGACGGTCCGCGCGCCCTTCTGCGCCCGGAATGCCGACATCGAAAGGCCAGCCCCCGATTGCCAACCGGCTCTCGAGGGAGGTGCCACCTTGCGCCGTCACGTCGGGCATCTTGTTCGCGACCAGGAACAAGCGATTGCGGATCAATGCGTCGGCAACGGCCGGCAGCACCGGCCCCTTCCCTCCGCCCGGGGTCCGGCCGCGAACGGCAAATTGAAACTGCGCCGGCTGCCCCTTGGCGGTGCCAACCGAAACGGCAAAGACGATCGCCGCGATGCGCCCGTCCGGCAGGCGCTCGACCTCGAAGCCGAGCGGCGTCGTCGATCTGCTGATGACCGGATCGGTTTCGGTCGCGGGCGAACTCTCGGTGACAGTATATCCCTTTGGGGCCGCCAGCTTGCGGCGCTCATGCGCCAGCCTTTCTATGTCGAACGCCTGAGCGGACTTGCGCTTGTCCTGCTGAACGCCGCGCGGCGGCAGGACAGGCACAAAACCCGCCGGAATATTCGCGGCGTCCTGCCTCCCGACCGTCAGCTCGAGCGGCGCATGCTCGAGCACACCGCCATCCATCTTCAGGTTGCGGCCACTGGGTGGCTCGGCGATCATTCGCATGGTGCCGGAGGGATCGCCGCGGTGCACGCTCATCCACGACGTAACGCCGAGGCTGTCACCTTGCGCCGAGAGCGCGGGCGTGTTCGTGGCTGCAGTGCTCTCGGCGGCTTCGGCAAACCCCTCCGGCGGGCGCTTGTCAATCGCGGGGCCGAGGTCGAACGTGACGAATATATCTCCGGACGCTTCAGTTCCGGAAGCTGAAGGCCCCAAAGTCTCGCTGGGCGCAAAACCAGGCAGCAGTCCGAGCAGCGCAAGGTCGAGCGCCGCACCGGCTTCGGTGCCTCCCGCAGGTGGCTTCACCTTTGCCTTGAAGGTCCCGCGCAACGACATCGTGTCGTCGTAGTCACTGGCACCTGCTTCAAGTTTCAGCGGCTGGCGCGTGAATACAAAAACCGGTCCGCGCTGCAGCGCCGGGGTCGGATGTGGCACGACTTCAACGTCGTGCCCGGGCGCTGTCGGGATCGCCAGGACGAGCGCTTCGGTGTCGGAGCGAGGCAATGGCTGGAGAAACGACCGGAGCTGGTCCAGCGGTGCAAACGGATCAAGCGAAAGCACGCATCGACCGCTTCTCGTGCCGGCCTCGCCGCCGTGCAGCACGGCAGCCTCTTCCGTAGAGGTCGCGGGCGATCCATCGTTCCGCTTCAGGTAAGTAAAGCGGTTGACGAGCCCCGCGCCGACGATCTCGTCGATCGACGTCGGCGTCAGGACATCGCTACTCGAGCTGAGGTGACCCTCGCCACGGAAACATCCGATCGCGGAAGCGTCCGTGAGATCGAGCTCCAATTGCATGATGGCGAAGGGCGAGCGGCTTGTGTCCAGTGCGCGCCGTCGACCGAAAACATGTCCGGATCCCTGGGGCGTGAATACCAGACCGATCGGGCCGGCCGAAAGCATCGATCGGTCGAGGTCAAGGACGTATTCCAGCAATCCTGTTGCCGGATCCTCGAGCTGGACCTGGTTAGCGCCTAGCGGAAAGGACCCGCTGCGCCCGCCTTTCAATACGAACAGCGGCACACCGCCGCCGGCGCGACCGAAAGCAATTCGCTCCGCTGTCTGGGCGAGCCCGATTGTTGCCTGCTCGGCCGCCCGATGATCGAGCCATGCAACGATCTCCGAAAGTCCGGCAAACGGTTGCGCTGACGGCAGCACCCAAAAGATGCCGTTGCGAACGACGCTGTCGTCCAAGGTCAACGACGGCTCCGACGCGACATCGTTGATAGGACGAAACAGGATTCTGGGGTTTACAGCATCGTTGGCAAAAATGGACGAAGTTCCACAACGGGAAAATGTCACCATGAAATGCGACTCCCTTCGGTCAACGGCAATCCGAGTAAACGACAATCCTTACGGTCAATAATCAGGGGGGCTGGAAGGCCACCGAGTTCAATCGTCACCGCCTTGCCGAGCCGTGCACCGGGCGGCCATTGATCGGTGGCGTCCTTGATCGGTTCGAAGCAGCCTTTTTGAATATCCGCCGGGAGGACATGTGCAAGGCGTGCTCCCAGCGGCACCTGACGATCCTGCCCGCCGATCTCGATCTTGACGTTCGGCGAATAGGTCAGGCCACCGAGGGCGACCGCACATGCAACCTGATATTCCGGCTTGCAAAGGACCGTTCGGTCGAATGCGGTCGTATGAGCGTCGGCTGTGAACTTGTCCAACGCGGCCAGATCCTGCGCCGCCACGATCAACGTGGCCGGATTTTGAGCGAGCGAGTCAGGCGCCTTGCTGAAATAAATGGCCGGGCTCGGAATAGTCGCTATGGTCTGGACCTGGCGCAAGTTTCTCGGGAGAAAAACCCGCACAACCCCTTGCTGGAGCAAATCCTCAAAGACGACATGGGACGCGAGGGCCCCGAGTTTAAGTGTGGTACCGGCCTCCACTGCAGCCCCGGCGGCGCTCTCGGCCTTGGCATTCTCGGCATTGGCGTTCTCGGCATTGGCGTTCTCGGCATTGGCGTGCTCCGCCTTGGCGCTCTCGGCCTCGGCGCTTTCCGCCCCGAGGCTGCTCGGCCGGTTAAGCCTGCCCGACAACATGTACGCCAAAAACAGGTCAGAGGCGGCGCGCCCGCGCGGCGCGGCCACCTTTCGCGGCCTAGGAACCAATGCGTAGGGATCAATCGGATCGGCCTGGGTGGCCAGATCCAGTGGCGCGCCGGGCTGCATCGTGCGCGACACCGGATCCACGCTGGTCGACTTGAAACGAAGCGACATCGCCGGGTGCAGATCGAAGAAATGGAAATTTCGATCCGCCCGATGCGTGTGTAGCATCATCCCGTCGATCGTCTTCGGCAGGCGCGAAACCACTTCAGATACGATCTGCCCGTTCAGGAGCTTGTGACTCTCGTCAACAAGTTTCGAAGCCGTTCGTCCTGCGGCGATGCTTGCGTAGCAATCGACGATCCGTTCCCAGGGCTTCGTGGCCGGATTCTCCACGGCGGGATTTCCGACGGAAGACGTAAGTTTTTGAGGTAGCGTCGCCAGATGCAGGGCGACGGCCCAGTATCCGGGGATCAGGTATGGCGTGCTCTCGGCCTTGGCGAGCCGAAGGACGATGCGCACCCCGTCGGTCGTGCGCGTTCCGTTGAGGCGGCGAACCGGGACGACCTCGACCGAGCCGGACAAGTTCGGCTCGAACTGGTGAAGAGGGTATTTCGCCGAATCGACGCTGCCGCCAGGTCGAGCGAGCTCGACCCAAGGTGTCGATGGATACTCGAATTCGGCCGGCGGGCGGTTTGCGGGAGCCTCCGACGCAGGCGCCGCGATCGGTGTCCGGCACGCCTTGCTGATCGCGTCAATCTTCAGGTCGCCCTCCGCGAGCGTGACGCGAAACGGACCATACGGCATGCTTCCTTCCGGAAACAGTCGAAGCGCCATATCGTCGGACTCGGGCGACGGAGCCGACGCGTGCGTCAGCGCCGCGGAAAGAATCTCGATCTCGACCCGACGATGGGACGGTTGCGGCGCCGGCTCGCCTGCAGCCTCGGTGGCCGGCCTGGCAGGATCCGCACAAGCGCCGCCTGCTCCTGAATTCGCCTTGGCCTGCCCGCGTCCTTCGATCTCGAGCGCGAGCGGCACGCCCGGCGCGCTTTGTCGCAACAGTGCGGCGATCGTCTGCGCGCGCTGGAACGAAAGCTTCAGGTTTGAATCGTCCCCGCCCTCGCTGTCGGCGAAACCCGAAACGCGGACGAGCAGGCGCGACTTCGACGGCCTGCCACTGTCACGATTCGCCGCGACGAGCAGGGCCCCCAGCTCCTTGATCTCCCGAATGATGGCAGCTGGCCGCTTCTTGTCGGACGACCAGACATGGCCGCTCAACCTGCTCGCACCGCGGGGAAAGCAGATCAGAGGCTCGCGAATGACGATAGTGCCGCCGGTTTCGACAGGACCGCCATTGATGAGCGCCAGTTTCTGATACAGCGCATTCACGCAGGTACCGTGTGCACCGCAGTTGTCTTCACGGACTGCGGCGGACGTTGCACGAGTGGCGGTCGCAAGACAAAGGAGCGTCAACAGAGCCGCGCATGGCCGGCATGGCGCCCGCCGACTCGTTCGGTTGTACCTCATCCCCCACCCCCTTAGAAAGATTGCCCCATCAGCAAATGACTTTCAACGAGTATAAATTCTCAAGCAGTCGGTGACAGCATAGACGTCAGCCAACGTCTCCATCCCTGAAATGCGGCAGCTATCGCAATGAAATCCTGCGCCCGATCGCTGTGGTGGTCGACGATCTCCGCATATGCAGATAAGGCTTCGACGAAACTGCCGGCCTCATCGGCCAGCGAAAGAATGGCGTAGCCATCGAGTGGCCGCCGACTGCGGGCCTGGCGGCCGCCGTTCGCCAGGTATTTGTCGACCGACGACCACCATCCAAGCTTGCTCGGAATCTCTCCTGGAAATGCCCTGGTCAGGGCGTGCCCAGCCGGCTCTATCCAATCGGGATGTGTCCCGGCGAGCGTGTTCAGGACACATCGCGCCGCGGCCTCCGAGCCCGATGCGGCCATCTGTGCGACCAACCCCGCGAATTCGCGCGTGAACTTTGGGTCGGCGATCACCGCGTTGCCCGGAATCGCGGACGAGCCCTTCAGCAAGGTCCTCATGCCGGAGACTAGCTCCGGAAAATTGGGCTGCAATTGGGAAGCGACGGCTTCAAATGACTTTCCGAACTCCTGCAACATCCGCGCCCCGATCGTGGAGAAAACGGCGTTGAAATCGAGCTTTCGCAAAATCGGTCGCGCCGTATCCGTTTCATGGAAAGCGAGCACGCGCAATGCGCCGCTCGTGGTCGCGGCCGCCGGCACCTTTTGTCCACTCCTGCACATCGCTCCGACTGCATCGAGGATGCGAGCTTTTCGCTCCAGAACGACCGAGCCGGCAACGAAGTCATCCGCATGCACGATGCACGCTGCATAGTCCCAGGCTGCATCGCCCAATCCGGTCGGGAACGATACGAGCTTCCAGTCGGCCATGCCGGACTGCAGCAGGACGGGAATGGCCTGCGGGTCGCGTGCCCCAAGACGCAAGCAGAAGCGCAACGGCCCGCCGGCAGCTTCATCGGCCATGCGCGCGGCATCGAAGTCGCCGTCGCCAAGCGCAGCGAACGCAGGCGCCAGCGGTCCGGAGGTCGTGCCTCGATTGAGCCACTCCCGCAGCTCGTCCCAGTTCCCCGAACGATACTGGGTTTCGCAGACCATCCCGACGAGCGCAGGATTGTGCGCGCCCCTCTGCAGATCGTCCAACACGGAGGAAAGCCCGACGACCGCTCCCCGCTGCAGAAGACGCCTGCCGAAAGCCACCAGCAACGAGGACGCCACCCTAGGCGGCAACGTTCTGAGCGCCTCCGCAGAGACCGCCCGTCCGAGCCTGACCTTGAGGTAGACTTGCGCCGCCCCCGTCAGGTCGTCGACGGCACTGGCCAGGAGGGCTCCCACCTCTGGCCTCCAATAGGAATCCGCCTCCTCGATTCTCTCCTCGCCGCTCAACAGCAGATGGTAGATCGCTTCCGCGCGCATGTCGGTGCTGCTGTTGGCCCGGGCGCGGAAGAATTTCGTGGCTCGCAAATTGGCGTTGTCGAACCGCCGGCGATCCTGCCGGCGCATCAGGTCGAGCATCGCAAGCCTTACATCGCTTCGGTGCCGCAGGCACTCGCCGGTGCGGGTCACAAGCCAGCGCTCGGATTCAAGCCGCCGCAACAGCTCCATCGCTTCGTCCGTTGACAGCGCATCGGCTTTTTCGACGAGGCCGCTGGCCGGGGCCATAACCTCGCGGATGACGTCGGTGGTGACGGCGCGCACGACCAGCCCGGGCACCGCGAGCTGCCGTACCTGCGGGTCGTTGATGTGATTGACCATCCGGTTGATCAGGATGCCCGTAATGCGCCTGCTCGTCACCAGGTCTGCGCCGGCATCACTGTCATCGTCTCCGGCCGACTCCTGCGCATCCCCTGACTCGCGGTCAGATGCCTCGACTTCCCGAATGATCTCGTCCAGGAGAGACGCACGCTCCGCTTGGTCCCTGCTCTTGAGCCAGTTCATGACGATTGCGACATCGAGAGGACTGCCCCGCAGCAGCTTGGCAAGAGCTGTGATCTGCGAACTCGCGATTCCGATGGCATCGCTTTGGTTGCGCCGGCGGATGAGTTCGACAGTGGCCGCGAGTGGAAGCGGCCCGAGCTTGATGGGCGGGTGACTAGTCGTGATCTCCGGCGCGCCGGCGCGGCCTGCTACAACGACCCGCAAATTCTCCCAGCTCCCCCCGGATCTCGCGCCCGTCGGCGGCGTCGGTGCGCGCAGCGTTGCGATTAGATCTGAGATACCTTTCACCGCCTGCTGGTCGTACTGAACCACTTCGAATGTGTCGAAGACGAGCAGTACCGGCGCCCGACCCTCGTTGATCGATTCGATGATCGACCTCAGCTCGAAGCAATATGCATTGAGCTGCGATCGCGTCGTATCTTCGAGCAGCCGCTGCGACGGATTGTTGGCCAGCAGATCGATTGCACCTCGCAAATCGGCTCGGAATTTGGCCAGCGGCGCTTCCAGCCCGGGAAACCACGTGGAGAATTGGAGGGCAATGTCGATGAGGATCTGCAGCGGCTGGCGCGGTGCCAGCGCGGCGCGATCGAAATCGAGATAGGCGAAGGGTAGATCGATGCCCGGAAACAAGGCATGGTCGAGAATGAATTTTCCGATCAGACTTGACTTGCCCATGCCGCCGATGCCGCTGATGATCAGCGGCTCGTTGGCGGCGTCGCTGAAGGTTATTCTCTGCCACAAGCTCCGAATGGCTCGACTTGCATATTGCCTGAGCTCTTCGGGCGGCACGATTCCAACATATGCGCGCAGCGTCTCGATCTGCTTTTCACGGCCGACGATGCGGTCTCTGCTGCCGTCCGCGCCATCCTGCTCCGTCCGCCCAACCAGGACTCTCAAGGGCTCCAACAATTCGCGTTTGGCGATTTGCCTGCGGACATCTGCCGTTGGCGGCACCGCCGCGAAGTCGGTCCCGGCGAGCCAGCCGGACACGACCATCAACTGATCGAGCTCCGAGGCCGTGGCGGCGTCTAGCTCGGGCAAATCACCCTTTATGACCCGGCGGAGCATGGCGCCCTCCAGATCGTCGCTGTCCGCAGGTATGTCGATCGCGGACTTCAGCGTGTTGGACGCGTTGGCATCCAGCAGCACCTGCCGACGGACGCTGGGCTTGAGTTGCCACATGGGCGTCCCGCTCCGCGGCACCAGTTCGGATTGGGCAAGCAACGCACGAAGATCCGGACTTTCGTCCTTGTCGGGCGAGAAGCCGATACTGTTGGGAAGGAAGTAGCCGCGGGTGGCGGCGGCCAGCAGCTGCTGTGACGCGAGGTCACCAGGGAAAGCCGTCTCGGTCTTGCCCGACACGGAATTCGCAGCGTCCCGCACCACGCTCAAATCGCTATCGAGCTTTGCCGTATCGATACCGGCTGCTCGCAATCGCGCGACGATGTCAACCATTGAAGACGTGCTATCCGGTGCCGCCATGCCATTCACCTCTATTGCATGACCTTGATTGCCTTCAGCGCTGGGACCACACCGCCAGCCAACGTCTTCAGCCTGAGCCCAGGATCGGCCAAATCCGGCAACGTGGCCTTCGAATATTCGTAGAGCGCTGCAACCGTATCATCGTTGTAGCGGCCGTCCGCGCCAGCGGCAGAAACTGCTGCCCGAATGCAGCTCTTCCAGGCTTCGATGCCAATCGTGTCGTAAGCGACGACATCGTGCTTGTACTGACTTGTATATTCGCGCACAAAATCGGGAATATGACCGATTAGCAGCCAACGCATCGATTTCAAGCCCGGTCCCAACACCTGCTGCGTGTCCGTGACACCGATCATCCCCGCGATGAGTTCCTTCAGCCCTCCGTCAGGCGGCGACTTGTGGATGTCATCGATGACGATCCAAACGAGTTCGCGCAATACCAGTTCCTGACCTGCCGCCGGCCCCGTCGTTCTGTCGATCACGGTTTCGCTCACGGTAAGTCCAGCGTTTTTGGCGCGATCCTCCAACAGCCGACCGAACCAGGCCGGCAGATCGTTTGCCCACCAGCGGGTACGTTGCCGCTCGTCCGTAGGTTTTTCCGGCATACCCCTCATTTCGCCGAGATCGATGCGGCGGCCGAGTTCCAGGAGAAAATCCTCCGGCCTGTCGGATTTAAATTCCTTCATTTCCTCGGCGGAGAATTCGACCACGATCGCGGGCCGACGTCGCGCAATGGCGCGCAGGATTCGGGTGGAAAAGCTCTTGCCGGACTTTCCAGGCACACCAGATGCGTTCTGCTCGCTGACGACCAGAACCCGCTGCACCGCATGCGAATCGAACATCGCGAATGCGGCTTCCTTGAAATCCACCCTTCCTAGCACAGGCTCGGGCTTCTGGCGATCATCGGACAACGACCACAGCCCGTCGTTGGTCCCGAAAACGGCGGATGATTCCAGCAGAAGGCCTGGTTTCTCCACCGAAAGCCGGGCGATCACCTGATTTATCAACACACCCTGATTGCAGAGACTGGTGGGCCTGTTCGGATAGGCTGACGGGTGTCCAGCATTGTGAAACCCGACGATATCCGGCGTTGCGTCGAAGCAAGGTGATCCGGAGGAGCCTCCGTTCGTATTGGTCGAATAAAACAATCGGGTCGAGGGGTCGGGATCGCTGTCGACAAAGTCCCCCTTATCGAACATCTGGGGACCGGCGGAGGGATGCTGCAGAAGCGCTATTGCACTGCCAGGACGCGGCGGGCGCACCGGGGCGCTCAAACGCTGCCATCCGCGAAGCTTGCCTCCGCCTCCGCCGATGGATTCGGCACCGATCCGCTCGGCCAGACGAATGATTGCGCAGTCGAGGCGCTGGTCAATCGGCGGCGGGCCGAAAAGGTGGGTCCGTCCGTCATCCGGATGCTTCATGCTCGACCATTCGAGCCAACGGCTGGCTGGCGGATTTTCCCGAGGAGTCACGAGCCTGACCACGCGCAGACCACTCGGCGGGGCTGCGACGGCGAAGGCGCCGACGGGCGCCCAGTAGTCGAACACGAAAGCTAGGCTCTGCTCCGCTCCCGCCAGCGCAACATCCCCGGCCGGGCCGGGGACCAGGAAGCGCTCGACGACGTGACGCGCCGTCAGAACGAGATCTGCCCCGATGAGGAAACCGGTCCCCTTGAAGCCCGGCTCGTACGGATCGTCGATCCAGATCGCACACACACGGTAACGGGCGGCCTCCATTCCTTCAAAGAACGTCTTCGAAACCAGGAAGGGCTGAACCTTGTTGTTCAGGCTCTGGAGGTTAGCCTGATCGGCCACTCCGTCCGCATTCACGGCAATCTGGTCCGAGAGGATTCCGCGAAGCACGGCATTGGTCTGACTGCGACTGATGAGCTCGACACAAAACCGTTCGAGCCATCCCTGGCTGGCCAAGTGCGGTACCAGCGCTTCCGTCAAGACGACCTTGTTGCCCGGATCCTGTGGCGCAAGACGCTCGATATAGTTCTTGCGATCGCTCGGCTGCGTGTCGGGCGGCAGGATCGCGTCGACCGCCGCCGTTATCACCGCCCACGAGGCGTAGAGATTCAAGACTTTCGGTAAAATCGCCTGCGTCGGCATTTTAGATACCCCACTCCCCCGTCTGGCTTCGGACGATCGCAGGGTGATCGGCTATCGCCGACAGGAGCACGGCTTCGTTGCGCGCTCCGGGGCGGCCAAAATAATGCAGTCCCACAACCTTCGACGATGCGAAATCCACCAGCGGACTGCCGGAGGACCCATTGGTCGTCGAACAGTCGTGGGCCAGTACATCCGTGCCGAGAAGCTCCAGCACGCAACCCGGAGAAAAGCGCTTGGTGCCGTCGAGCTCACCGAAAACTTTGAATACGTTCTGATCGTCCGCGAGGTCCTTGATCGGGTGCCCTGCGACGAAAACATTCCGTTTCGCCCATCCGTTGGACTGCGCCTTCAGATCCATCACGATCGGTGACGGCATGCCGCCTGCCGCGTCCGCCGTCGGCGGCTTCAGCCGGAAAATCGCGAGATCCGGTTTGTCACCGCCCTCGACATAAAGCACCTCGTCGAGGGCGAACCGCGAATGCTTCGAGCCTCCCTTCTCGAAGCGGAAATCTACGACGCATGGCCGATCGGTCCGCAACCGCCATCCCTGGCGCACGTCGGTGGCCGCCAGCGCAGCGTTCTGTCGGGCCACCGCACCGGCGACATGCGCATTGGTCACCAGCGTGTTCCTGCCAATCAACCACCCGGTCGCAACAGGAACGAACGGCTCAGCGCTTCCGACCATGATGCAGCCAACCCGAGCGCAGATGTCCAGGATCGCGTTCTGTGCCGTATTGATATACGCAACCCAGAAGTCGTCTTTCGCAGTCGCCGCACTGGTGTCGGGCGCATCGCCCTCGACGAACCAGGCTGGCCGCCCAATGACTTGGATCACGGCCTCCAGATTCGCCAATTGCCCTGCGTTGAGATCGCGATGGCTGACGTGACCGCCGGCGAGCGAGGCGGCAAGGTCGAGTCCTTCCCGTGCGGTCTTGTTGGCAACCGCGCGAGCGAGCTCCGTCGCGCCGGGAGACGCCGCTTTGAGATTCCATTCGATGCGCTGCTCAACCTCCTGCAACGACGGTGACTTCGGCGCGACTGACTCCAATCCGCCGGCTTCTCGCGGCGCCGCCGCTGGTCCGAGCCCCAGCTTCTTGATCTCTTTGATGACTCGTTCGGCGCGTTCCTCAGTGGACTCCGGGAAGCGGGCTCGACTTATCATGGCGTCTCTCCGCAGGGGACCGTCATCAGGGCGGATCGATTGTTACGTCATAGGTCTTGTCCGGCTCCGCTCCGACATTGATGTCTACGGAGCGGCTCTCGCCAGAGGCGGTGAAGATGCGCAGCCGAACCTCTCCGGTTGGAAGCCCGATCTGGGCATGCCCGTCCGCATCCGTTTGATACATCAGTTCCGGCACCGGACCGCTTGCCTGCTCGACCGCGATCCGGGCACCGGCAAGCGGCTGCCCATCGCGGAGGGTCACATGAATGAAGCACCGGCTGCGCGGCACGGAAGCTGTCAAGCCGAGGCGGCCTGCAACCACTCCTTCACCGTCAACACGATCTCCGGCGAAAGTCGCGGTCCGGAATTCGCCGTCACGCCGAGACTGGGCGCCGTGCCACCTATTCCATAAGCGTGCACCGCAACGGCAACAGCTTCGCTGGTCGCCGACGCCTGGACCCAGACAGGCGAGCCACTCTGGCCTCCGTACGTATCGACGTCGTAATAGATGCGGTGTGCGGACGTCCGAAGCACCCTGTTCTGGTGGAAGTACTGGTTTCGCCCGTTGTCGAGATCACCCGGATAGCCCGAAATGTTGACGAGAGCGTTCTCCAGCTCGGCATCCGTCTGCGACGCGATCTTGAAATAGCCGACCTCCTCGCCCAGCGGCTCCGCCAGCTGAATGCAACCGATGTCATGATCGGGATCGGCCGAGTTGATCCATTGCTGAAGCGCAAAGAACTTCGTTGCGGTCACGGTCCTGAAGGGAGATACGCCTGCGTCCTGCCCCGGCGAGACCTCGATCGAACCAATCCAGCCGTTGAAATCCGACGGGCTGTAGACGCAGTGTCCTGCGGTCAGCAGGGTCTTGGGGCCGATAAACCACCCCGTCCCGATATACGAAGATGTCTGTGGCGGCCGAGGCTTCAATTTCAGCCCGGCAATCTTGCGCCACGGCGGGGCCTTTGTATTGGTAATTCTGACGCGGTCGTCGGTGCCCAGCACTGTTTCGTTGCCGACCCGCACGCCCTTCGGTTTTATCTTGACATCCGATTTTCCAAAGACAAGCAGATCCTGCTGCGATTCGCCCTTGGACTCGGCGCTGCCATCACTGCCGGCAGTTTCGATGACGGGCGCAATGGGTTGATTTTCGGTGGGCGGCAAGGCCGCTGACGACGACCAGGGCAACGCATTCATGCCAAATCCTCCTCAAAAAATAAATCAAGAGATTACGGCTACATCCTAGTTGCGTCAGAATTTTCTGCAACCAAAATCGGATCTTCGTTCCCGTCTCGCCATCGACGACGGGATCTTTTAAGGTCAGGAGCTATTCCATATTGAACGATGAGCTTGTGGCCTGTCTTCTGCTGGAAAACTGGGGCAAAGTCCGTTGAGCACGTATGCGACTGAAGGGACGACATTCAGTTCAGCTGCATTACTCTGCCGAGAGCATGTGGCGGCGGGCATAGGCAGAAACTTCACCTCGACATTCCTGATAGCGTTCCTCCTCCGACTTTCTCGCAACACACTGTAATGACGAACCACTAAAGAATGTTGTTCAGTAGAGAGAGCGCTCGCGAAGTTTGCGCCGCGCGGGCAATGGTTCCCGTCGCCGATCGCTCGGCAAAGGCGAAAGTCAGTTTGTCCGTATTCACTTCCGACAATCCAAGAAGGCTGTCCGGCCTTTCCCCGCTCGAGCCCGAGAGTTTGGTAGTGAGGTTAAGCCCTTCGCTCGTGAACGCCATTTCGGCGGATCTGACGAGGCTGATCTCTCCAGCCAGACTCGTGTCCACGCTGGGACTGCGGAAGGAGTCCACCTCTGCCCCAGTTTGCGGCTTGCTCCTGCGCCAAGATCATCTCCGTAACCGAGCCGACTGACAGTTGATCGTGATCGAGGTCGCTGTCGTTTGAGAGTACGCCAATGGCTGCCGACGCTGTAACAACCCTGCCTTTTGCTACGCCATTGCTGTCGGAAATTGCGACCGGATCGTGGTTGGTTGGGGTGAACAACACCCACTATCCTTATTGCGACAAGTACGGCGGTCGCACCCAATGCGCCGATACCAGGGATTGTCATCAGCCGGCGTGTGACGTCCTCTCGATCGGCGACCGCCTCGATCTCCTTTGTCACTTCGCGAATCCGTTCTTCGAGGCGGCGGAGATCGGCGAAGAGATCGCCCACCAGGCGACGCATCACTGGTGACAAATCGTTTCTTTCGTCATTCAAAGCGCGCGGCAACTCGAGTTTTAAAGGGGATCAATCGCTGTCCGCTCAAGCTCCCGAACAACGCCAAACTCTTCGCCGTTGAAGCAGTCCTCAGGGCGATCCGAGACGTCGTGATGAGGCCAGCGCCAGAACACCATGAGTGTTCAACCGAACAACAGAATGAGAGCGACGACTATCTGTGCTTGTAACACTTCCCCCGGAAAAGGCTTGCGGCACTATTTTGTCCAGAATTTTCGATGGGCCAACAAGCGCGCCGATGCGACTCAGTTCGAGAACGGGCCTTCGGAGCAAATGCTGGCTTGGTATGCAAAATCGGCAACAGATATTCGTCACTTCTTAAGGAGAGATCAGCCGCAGGAGACCAAGTTGCCGCGGCCAGAGCTCGGCCGATCAGCGTTGCTGCGCAACTGCGCTGATTCACTCCATCCCTTCGCCTGACCACCGTCCCTGCTATGGCGCTCAGGTTGGTCGTCCAGGCAGCGGACGACCTCTTCTCGAGCGTTCGCGTTTATCTGGCGCGCAACTGGTTTTCTCTAACGGACGATCTTCTAGACCGAAGGCGGGACCGCTCAACGCCACAGACGAAGATGGCGAGACCTGCCTTCGGTCTGGCAGGTGCAGTTCGGATTTGCGCCTTGCACGAACCAGCGAGAACTTGGATGGAGAAAATAGAAGAAATTGGAGCAACCACGATCGGTTGGAAAAGCAGCAATTCCGATCGACATCTTAATGTGCTGGGCAGCCAGAATGATTCCCGCGGCCATGGATGTGAACCCCACCGAGAATTGCGGGTCACCTGGCCGGTTGACGTAGTCGGCAAGTTGCTGGATGCCGACCGACGCGCACCCTGGATTGCTTAATGCCTCCTCGACCTCGTTAGCGCTCATGCCGCGAGCAGATGTCCACGCTGCCCGTTGCACCTGCGACAACCCGCGCAACTCATCAACCAGGGCAACGAGTTCTTTGCGTGGATCGCGAAGCCGGTTGTGGCACTTCAGGCACATCCACGGCGAGGGAACGTCGTAGATGGAGACGCTTGACCGCAGACCCGTAGCGTGCGTGCTGCCGCCCATCAACATGCGCGGCCATACATTCTGGATCGCGTGCCGGGCGAAGTTTCCATCAGTATCGTCAACACATGAGAGTATCGTGTCGAACCGGAAGATTGCCTCATCGGACGCGAGCTCCGGAAGCTGATCGCCTCGATCGACGCGACGCAGAAACTCCTCCCACTTCTTCATCACATGGTGGGCCGTCAGCCCGCGGGACCGCAGATATTGGGCAACGATCTCAGCCTTCGATCGATCGTCGTTAAAGTCAACGATGCGAGCAAGCGGATAACGGTTGAGATTGGTTATATCGTCCAGCGCCTCCGGATCGATGGCCGTCACGTGACCCCGCACACCAGGCACGGAGCCGAGGGCCAGCGCGAAAGCCTGGCCGACCGCACCGGCGCCGACCAAGTAGGGCTGGCCGATGGACAACGTCTCGGGCAGCTCAGCGGAGGGCAAATCTTCCCACCCCGATCGGGTCTGCAGATCGAGGAGCGAATACGCAAGCTGATCGACGAAGGAACCGCGTTCGGGGTTAATTCCGCGCAGGTGCTTGAAAACCTCGGCAGCAGCTAGACACCCCGCGAAAGCAGGGCCGAGTGGATTTTTGTCCCGCGGTATCACGCTAGGAGCTGATCCGAGCGGACCCGCGTAGATATTCCATCCGTCTGCGAAGATCGACAGTCGTCGATCCGCGGCGAATCGCGCGCCCTCATTTCCAACCGTGATCTCAACGTCTGCGCGTTTATCAGCGGCGATATCGAGCTCAACGCGGACACGATCGCCTACGGCTTCCTTCGCCCATGCCAAAAGAGACTCACCGAGACTTCCAGGCTTGGCGTACGGTACGACGCCGTCGAGAAGGCGGGTCTCCGGCACTGACAACGCGATGCCCTCGACAAGCTGGTCTTGCCGGACCAGTTGGTTCGTCAGAGTCCAGATCATGTGCTGCCCGGCGAACGTGGACGCGATCGCGGCGGGCACCGTGACTCTCACCAAACCTTTGCGGGCCTGATCGATAGGTCGAAGGGCACCGGAAGGGTCCGGCCGCAAATGCCTATCGCCGAGAAGAGGGCCAGACATCAGCGCAAATCCAGAAAAGAAACCGTACCGGCACCTTCGAGAACGAGACGGCGGGCCGCGTCGGCGATCGAAAGAAGGTGCCAGTAGTTGATCTGGAATTCATGGATGCCGGCCCGATGCGGCCATGGACCGGTCCAGTGACCGTACCGCGGAAAGACCACCGACAAGACCCCTCGACTTATCGCACGGGCGTCGTCGTATCGGGAATGCTCGACCCAGTCGCCCGGATGCGAATGCACCTGAGCGAGCGCGACCCAGCGCTTTGCTCGGGTGGCCGCCGACACCGCCGCCATTGCCTCGCCGGTGACGTCGTAATTGCCCCACGTGCCGCGCTGTGGGGGCACAACAACGGCTTCCACGCGCCCGCACCCTCCAGGCAGATCGCGACCGTACCAGAAGCAGCACGTCTCGACGCGCCCGGCCCCTTGCAGCACCCCGACCGTTTGTTCGAGGGCATTCTTGGGCGCGTAGAGGATAGCGGAATTGGCTTGATAGGGCTGCTGCGGCGGCGATCGGCGTATCTGGTCGTCCTGATCGAAATTGCTCATGCGGTTACCCCTGACGGCCCCTGTAGTAGAGCCGCATGGCCTCGGTGATGGTGAACAAGGTGTGGTTGAAATTGTGGCGCTCAGGGTCCCAGACATGCCGCGCCTCTACCGAGTGGCGCAAGTCGTAGAACTCCAGCGTCGTGGAGTTGCAGATGAGCTGCCGCTTTTGGTCGTTGTAATTTGGATGCACCCTAAGGTGCGGCGCCTCGATGTTGGGAAGCCACCGATCATCGTCGCCCAGCTTGTAGTCCTTCGTAATCGGGTTCACGAATTGCGCGCTCGGTGGCCATTCGGGATAGCAGTGAAATTGAAGTCGCAGCAGGAAGAAGTCGGCACTCGGGCTCCAGAGCGGCACGCACAGGGTTAAGGCGTCGATTCTGCACCAGCCGGCCTCTTCCAAAGTCCGTCCCTTCAGAGCGAGAGGAAGATCCCGCTCGAGCGCCTCGCCGCCACGAGCAGGATCTGGGACAGGTGTCTCGTTGGCATTGGCCATCACGCCCCGCCGGTGCCACCGACGATCTGATACTTGCGTGCCGGACAGATATGCTGCTCTTGGGCCTGCCGCAGCGTGAGCCCGAGATAGGGCGTCAGGTCGGCGCCGGCGTGTTGGCACTGGAACTTGTCGTCAGCGTCCTTGTGCTCCGCCGGATTAAACTTGCCGTAAGAAGCGTCCCATACAGCCTGCAGCGTGGTCGCCCACGAAACCTTAAAGGTCACGTCGCGGTTTGTCTTCGTGTTCAACACCACGACACGCGTTTCTTTCGCAAAATCAACAACTTCATTCTCATCGGCAACTTCAGCCATCTGCTCGGCTCCTTCCAAAATCAGCTAATTAGCTGAGCCCCTCAGACTAGAGCAGCGGCGGCGCCGGCTTTTTGCGTTTTCACACGGAGTCACGACGAACAAGGGCGCGGGGTGTTGTTTTCAAGCCGCAAGACGTCGCTAACGACGGCCATTCGATCGCAGCTTCGTCGCGGACAATCTCGCACCTGTGCCTTGCAAGCGCGCATTCTCTGCAGGCAACGGTGCAGTTCGTGCTGAACGTTCGCATCAGGCCTTGTCAGCCGTCCCAGCGGGACATACGTCGGCAAGCTATTCGCCGAGCGATGCAAAGAAGTCGGGTCATTCGGAGGAAAACTCTGCGATCGCCGCGTACAAGATATCGACAAACCCGGAACACTTCTGTAGGGAAGTGCACAATATTAAACGCGCCACCTAAGAGCGTAGCCGTAATTCAATCCGTTTCAAGTCGCCCGTATGGTTGGGCTCAATGCTTTCAATGTGAGCTAGCGCGAATGCCTGGTACCGGAACCATTTCAGTGGTTTGCCAGCGCCCCCCATAAATATGTGAGAAGATCACGCGATGACTGTGCGCGAGCAGCTGTTTACTTTGTTGCGCAACCTGCCTCTTCCAAGGCCCTCAGCCGCTTCGCCTCGGAAACCTCCATGCCGCCGAATTTGGCCTGCCAATTGTAGATCGTCGCCTCGGAAACACCCTGCTTGCGAGCCAGGTCGGCTGTCTTCGCCCCAGCCTATGGTCCTTTAATACCGCGATAACCTGCTCTTCCGTGAACCTTGCTCGCTTCATCTGTCCTCCTTCTTCTGATATCTGAGGCCGGCAAACTGGACCATTTTTGGCTAGAGTTCTCGCTGCCGATCCGTCGACATCCGGACGTACTGCGCAGCCCGGAGCTCGCGCTCCCGAGGCCCGGGCAGCGGGGCATGCTGGACGGTGAGCTCTGTTTCCATGGAAGGCTCCCGAACTGTGCAGCGGTCAGCCTATTCAACCCGCCTGAAAACCAAGAAGTGTGAAGCTGTTCACCCCCGCCGAATCCCTCTTCGCCTACAATAGGAACGTCCCGGTCCGGGACGCTCATCCGGGAATGGACGAGTCGGAGCTGGGGAAGCTGGAGGCCGGCCATGAAGCGCCACGCCATGAGCAAGTATTTCGGTAGTGGCGCCGGCCACGTTCTGCGCCAGCACAACAGCGCCGTGCTGCTGTTCAGCTGGCGCGGCAAGTCCGACGGATCGGCCCGATATGTCGAGCGCGTCAACCGCTACGCGCGCGATGGCGTGGAATATCCCTGTCTTGCCGCCTTGCTCCGCGCGGTCGAGGCCGAGCACGCTCAAAAGGAGCGCTGATATGCAACATCAACGGCATCGCCCCACCGACCTGTTGGATCTGTACATCGGCGCTAAGCGCGCGTTGGAGCAAGCGATCACGGCGCTCAATGCCGGAGCGGCAGGGCCGCGGCAGCGAATTCGGTGCCGGCCTCAAAGTTTGCGACGGCGGAGCTGTTCCAACCCATCCTTGATCAATCGGAGATCTGCGTGAACGTGCTTGCTTGCGGAGCCGGACGCGGACTCGAGCAATTCGCGCCGAAGGCCCCTCATATCTTCAAGCGCCTGCTGGTTCCTTAAGCGAACGTAAGCTGAGACTATTGCTTTACACCACATGTCGTTCCAAATGCGTTACAAAATGAGTTCTCAAGATTGACTGAACTGCAGTGACCCGCGAGTACATATGTGAATCGCAGATGCCGAAATCTCAAATATCATGTGCAAACGGCACACGGGGAGACTGTAAACCCAGCTCGCAGACTTCGGCAACAACCTGCGCTCGGAGGGAAACACGCCGGAAGAATACGGAACCCAATCCGCTGGACGCACTCGGCGCCGCGCGGAACTTCGACGCGCCGGAGTGGACCGGCCCCGGCCTGGAGGTTTTTTCCGGATCGAAAAACCGAGCTGGGACGGAGAGGTCTGTCACTGTCTGGGCGGCAATAAGCGACAAACGCAGCTTCATCCCCCAAAAAAGCCGGGGAGTGATCCGCGGAACCCAGCTTGCCAAAGCCAAAGAGCTGCTCAGTGACCTTTGACCTTGCCCCCATATGTGGAACGGCCCGCGAGG
>NZ_AJQF01000489.1:0-3397 GCF_000261705.1 Bradyrhizobium genomosp. III
CTAATACAAGGGTGGGCAAAGCGAAGCGTGCCCACCGCCTGTGTCAATCATGGCAGAGATCGTGGGCACGGCGCTATGCGCCTTTGCCCACCCTACGGCAGCTGTCTTGCTTCACCCGCGCTTGAACGGCGCGACCTCGATCCCCGCATCCTTCAAGGCCTGACGCAAGGTCCGCGCGATCTCGACGGCGCCGTGCGTGTCGCCGTGGATGCACACCGTGTCCGTGCGCATCTTGATCACCTTGCCCGTCACCGAAACCACCGCGCCGTCCTGCACCATGCGCACCACGCGGTCGGCGATGGACTTGGCGTCATGCAGCACCGCGCCGGGCTTCTTGCGCGAGACGAGGTTGCCGTCGTCCTCATAGGCGCGGTCGGCGAACACCTCGTGCACCATCGGCAGATTGGCGTCCTCGCCGGCCTTCACCAGCTTCGAATTGGCGAGCACGACGAAGATCAGGCTGGGATCGACCGCCCTGATGCCGGCGGCGATCGCCTTCGCCGTCATGTCGTCCTCGCAGGCGACATTGGAGAGCGCGCCATGGGCCTTCACATGCGTGACCTTGTGGCCGGCGGCGGTCGCAATCGCCTGCAATGCGCCGATCTGGTAGGCGACGAGGTTCTCGATCTCGGACGCCTTCAGGCCCGCGATCGGATGGCGGCCAAAACCGTGCAGGTCGCGATATCCGGGATGGGCGCCGACCGAGACGCCGCGCGCCTTCGCCAATTCCACCGTCCGGCGCATGATGTCGGGGTCGCCGGCATGGAAGCCGCAGGCGACGTTGACCGAGCTTGCCAGCTCGATCATCGCGGGGTCGTTGCCCATCTCCCACGCGCCAAAACCTTCGCCGAGGTCGCAATTGAGATCGATCGTCTTCATGGGTGCTCTCCGCCTCTGGTCGTCGTGTCGTTTATGGCTCCGCCGTCACCTGCCAGGTTCCGGCATCCATGGCGCTCACAGCATAGCCCGCGACGTTGGCATCGCTGAGCGCCTCGATGTTGAGCGCGACACTGTCAGCAGAGCGCAGACGGTCGGGCAGGTTGCGGATCAGTTGCGCAAACTTCCTCACCTCGTCCTGCGCCTCGGCCATGCTGACCGCCCTGAAGCGGAACGCGGTTCCCGCCGAGGTCTGGGCGAGGCGGCCGACATCGGCCGTGATCACGGTTGCGATCTTCGGATAGCCGCCGGAGGTGCCGCGGTCCATCATCAGCGCGATCGGCGAGCCGTTGCCGGGCACCTGGATGCTGCCGTTGACGGTGCCGTCGGAGACGATGTTGTGGCCGTGCAGATGCTTGATGGCGGGGCCCTCGAGCCGGTAGCCCATGCGGTCGGAGGTCGCCGAGATCTTCCACTCGCTGCCCAGGAACAGCGCCTTGTTGGCGTCGTCGAACTCGTCGTCCTGCGGACCCAGCACGACGCGGATCGGACCGCTAATGGGCTTGGGCAGTTCGATGCGCAATTCGCCCGCACCGCTTGCAGCATCGACCGAAAATTCGTCACCGGCCTGGAGCGGGCGCGGGTAGGGGCTGCCGAGGCCGGCGCGGGCATTCACCGCGAGACTGCCGAACACCATCTCGCCTTTGATGGCGCCTTCGATGGCGAGATACGTAAATGCGCCGCCGCGGGCAAAGCCCAGCGTCAGCGTCTCGCCGTCCTTCAGCGTCACCGATGTGTCCATCGCGACCGGGTTGCCGGCGACGTCCGCATTGCGCGGCGCGCCTGAAATCGCCACGCGCACGGCGCCATCGCGCGCGGTGAACGTGGCGCCGAACGGACCGATCTCGACGCTGGCCGCGAACGGCTCGTTGCCGACCAGCGTATTCGCCGCCGCCAGCGACAGCCGATCCATCGCACCACTCACCGTCAAGCCATAGCGCTGCGCGCCGTGGCGTCCGCCGTCCTGAACGGAGCTTGCCGGGCCGATGCTGGCGACGACGAGCCGGCTCATGCGTCCACCTGCTCGGCGACGATCTCTCCGGCTTCCGCAGCGCGGTCCAACTCCTCGAACGTCTTGTGGTCGATGGGGAAGAACGTCACGCGGTCACCGGGTTCGGTGAGGAAGGTTGGATCGCGGTGGAGTTGATAGGTTCTGACAGGCGTGCGGCCGAGCAGATGCCAGCCGCTGGGGGCGGCGAGGCACTGGATCCCGGCCTGGACGCCGCCGATCGAGATCGTGCCGGCGGGCGTGAGCAGCCGCGGATTTTGTCGGCGCGACATGTGCAGGGATTTGTCGAGGCCGCTGAGATAGGACCAGCCCGGCGTGAAGCCGATCATGGCGACCTTGTAGTCGCCGCCCGCGTGCCGTGCGACGATGTCATCAGGCGTGGTGTTCAGCGCCCTGGCGACATCCTCGAGGTCGATGCCGTGCTCGCCGCCATAGGCGACGGGAACGCGCCAGCGCCGCGCCTTGGTCACCGGCGGCGGCGGCTGAATGGCGACCGGCAGCAGCTTTTCGCCGAGCGCGTCGAAACCGATCTTGCCCGGATCGTAATGCACCAGCAGCGAGCGATAGGTCGGCACCGTCTCGGTGATGCCATCGATGGGGCTTGCTGCGAGCGCCTTGTCCAGCGCCAGCACGCGCTGGTTGGCATCGTCGTCGATGGTGCGGCTGAACTCGACCGTGACGGCGCTGTCGCCACTGGGCAGAAGGCGGGGCGGGGGGAGCGTCGCGGCCATTGAGCTGTCGAAGAGCTGTCGAAATCGGGCTTTTGCGGGAGCGGGCTCGAAGTTCCGCTCACCCCTGCTTCGCGTAAATGCGCCCGCAAGTCCAATAAATTAATGCAGGAGGCCACGATAAGGCTTTGTTATCGCGTCGCATAACAGCCCACCGGCCCTGCATTATTGATAGCCTCTTGGCCCTTGACGCAAAGCGCCCGGCTCGCAAGATGCGCCCGTTCTTTCCCGCCCATCCGGAGCTCGTCTGTTTCCATGTCGCTGTCCCCCGAAGCCCGCAAGATCCTCGCCGGCATCACCACTGCCACCATCACCACGGTCCTGCTGAAAAAGGGCTTGCGCAATGTGTGGATGCGGGGCGCGCGGCCGCTGCGCCCGGGCCTGCCGCGTCTGGTGGGGCCGGCCTTCACGCTGCGCTTCGTGCCGGCGCGCGAGGATCTGGCGACGCCGGAATCCTGGTCCTCGCCGATTTCGACCCGCACCGCGATCGAGGCGATGCCGGAAGGCTGCATCGCCGTGGTCGACGCCATGGGCATCACCGATGCCGGCATCTTCGGTGACATCCTCTGCGCCCGCATGATGAAGCGCGGCGTCACCGCGCTCGTCACTGACGGCGTCGTGCGTGACGTCGAGGGCGTGCTCGGCACCAATCTTCCGGTGTGGTGCGACGGCTATGCCGCGCCGCCCTCAGTGGCTGGCCTGACCTTCGTCGGCTGGGGCGAGC
>NZ_AJQF01000490.1:0-7888 GCF_000261705.1 Bradyrhizobium genomosp. III
TTTTCCGAACGACATCGTGGTCGCCGACCAGGACGGCTGCGTGCTGATCCCGCAGGCGATGCTCGACCACGTCCTCAACGAGGGCGTCGAGCAGGAGCGGATGGAGGCCTGGATCGTCAACGAGGTGAACAACGGCGCCGTGCTGCCGGGTCTCTATCCCATGAACGCCGAGACCAAGGCGCGCTACGCCGCCAGCAAGAAGTAACGGAAGCGAGGTCATCCCCATGGAAATCACTGTTGCCGGCACGCGGCCGACCCGCCGCGCGCCCAAGGAAAACTTCACCGGCACCGTGTGGCAGGATCCCGTGATCATGGCGCCCGCGCCGGCACGGCTGAACTGCTCGCGCGTCGCGTTCGAGCCGGGGGCGCGCACCAATTGGCATCACCATCCGCTCGGACAGACGCTCTACGTCATTTCCGGCGTCGGCCGCGTCCAGACCAAGGGCGGTCCGGTCAGGGAAATCCGCCCCGGCGACACCGTCTGGATCCCGCCGGGTGAGCTGCACTGGCATGGGGCCTCGCCGACCAACGGCATGTGCCACATCGCCATGCAGGAAGCACTCGACGGCGTCTACTCGACCTGGCTGGAGCCGGTGACGGACGCGGAGTACGGCGCGGCGCTGGGCTGAGGCGCACATGTCCCGGATCGGCGGCCAGCGCTACAACGCTGCACCGCGTCCGGGACACCGCAACCTACATCCGTTCCGCCGTCCACGTGCCCCTGCACAGCGCACCGCGCCAGGTGCCGGAGCCCGAGGTGCCGCTGAGCCGGCCGAAGCCGACGGCGCGCTTGATGCCGGTGCTCAAGGTGACGTTGATGCTGCCGGCGTCCGCCACACGGCCCGATGCCGTCACCGCGGCGCTGGTCGATGCGATCTGCCCATTGTTGATACCGATCGCGACGGTGGCGCCGTTGCCGCAGGTCTCGCTCGAGGACGAGATCCGCACGTTCCAGGCGCCGTCGAAGCTCGTCGATGCTGCATTTGCCTGTCCGCAGAGCAGGGCGATGGCCGAGATCGCGGCAAAGATACCCTTGCAAGGAAGTCGCATGACACGCCCCATTGGCTGAACCTGGGGGAAATCGTGTCACGACGCGGGGCGGACCGATGTGAGGGGTGTCACGGATGCGGTCGAACGGCGCCGACGCGATCGTGTCCTAGCGTCAGCCGGGCAGAGGCGTGAAAGCAGGCGTTCGCGCCATCACCTTGCTTTCGCGGTGCGATTGAGCACGCGCGCCAGCGAGACGGCGGAGCTTGTATCGACCAGAGGGGCCTTGCCGACAGTCTTTCGCAATGCGAACGCCTCGGACGCAAAAAGCTTGTCCGGATCGTCCGGGGCGTCCTTGATGCCGGTGAGCAGGCGGATTTGCATGCCCTTCAGGAGCTCTGTCACGGCCGGTTTGGCGATTGTCTTGTCGTTGGGGTCGGCCAGGAGTGCCTCTTCCCAGCCGCGGTGAGCATTTTTCGGTGTCACGCGCTCCACGAGCTTGTCGTAGCTGGTCTGGTAGGCGCCGATGGCCACGAGACGATCGTTTTCGGCGAGCTCAGGCGAAGTGATCACTTCGGAGCGCAGCGTCAGCATCTGTTCGTCCGCATGCTCCAGCTCCCGCTTCATGATGCTGCTTGCAACACCCTGCCAGTGTCGATGAAATCCGAGCTGGGTGAGAGGGTTGATCGTATCCGGCCCCTCGGGCAGCAGGCTGGCTGTGAACTCAATGGCCAGGAGGCAATAGTCCAGGCCAGACACACGCTGACCGTCCAGCAGCAATCTGTCGTCGGTCACCACCAGCCGCTTGGCAACCGCTTCGTCGAGATCGGAGCCGGCAACCAGGAGATAGCCGCTGCGGCCGAGCGCATTGCCGTCGGCGTAGGAGAACAAGGGCGTGACGATGTTGAGTCCGAACAGGCCCGCGACCCGGTCGTAGATCTTTTCAGCCACGCGCAACCCGTCGGAAACACCCGGCGCGAGCCCGGTCTGTGTGGTCAGGTCGGCGGCCAATTGCAGGACCTGTTGCGCGACGTCGTGAAACGGAAGGCGGAACAGCCCGACGAACAGGGACAAATTGTCCTGCTTCATGGGCGCGCGCCTGACGGCGTAGATGTTCTTGAAGTCGACGTAACCAGGAGCGGCACCGGCCGCCTTCAGCTGAGCGGCGATCTCGTCGTTGCTCAGGATCGTGGGCCGGCGCTGACGCCCGTCGCCGAAGCTGAACTCGGTGAGCACGACGCCGAGCGGAAGGAACGAGCTGAAAAACTTGCCGCCCTCTCGCAAGCCCATTTCGACCATGCGCACGCCGAAATAGCTCGCTTCGGGCAGGAAGGTCTGTCCCGCTGTCATCGCGTTGCCACCGCTCGATGCGACGTAACCGACATATGGGCGCCGCAACTCGCGGCTCGCCCAGTGCTCCACGACGTTCTTGAGTGTGGCCCAGACTGTCATGACATCCTTCCACTCCAAGCTGCCCAGTGGTTGCTCACTGGCAGCGTGCTGCCCAATCGGTCGACTGCGCCAGCAAGATCGGCGAGAGCCAGATCGGGCTCTCTTCGTCGTAGTTCAGGCTTTCCCACGATGCGCGGCAGGCTTTGCGGAACGCGACGCAAACGGACCGCGTCTTGTAGAGCTCGTCATAGAACTCCCTGGCGAACTGCGGCGCGCGCTCGTCCTCGACATTCCAGCGGAAGCCCAACGCGTAGGGGATCCCGTTCATCACCAGTTGCTGAACGCAGCCCTTCGAGATGCCACGGCAGGCCGAGAGGTAGACCAGCGTCGTCGTTGAAAGCCCGTCGGATGCCGCCACCCTGTCGAGCTTCAGGCCGACCGCTTGCTGCGGTTGCAGTCCGGGAAGGACGAGGGTCGCGGTCTGCTGGCCATCGCTCCAGGCGTGACCGGCATAGTGGAGAATGGTCGGCCGGAATGCGTCGAGCTGCTTCAGCAGATAGGGGGCGGCCTCGCCCGGAGGGGCATCCGACAAGTTGACGATCTTCAAATCGAAACAGCCCGCGGCACCCAGCTGTTTCACATGCTCCAGTTCGGTATCGATATTGCCAAGCTTGTCGAATTTCTTGCCATCGCAGATCGCACTGTCGAGCTTCAGATCGGGATGTTCACCGATCTGAGAACGAACGAACATCAGTTTTGCGCCCTGTTTGATCCGCGCTCGCTCGCTGGCCCTTCCGCGGACAAAGGACGGGATGCGCCGGACAATCGGCGCGTATAGAAGCACGAATGGCCCATTTTCCTCCGAGAGATAACGTACACTCGCCTCGAAGGGCACCGGATAAAAGCCTGCGTCGCTGATGACGAACCGGAACGACAGTCCCACCAGCCCGCCCGCGGACTTCTCGATCTGCGAGAACAGATGTTCGCCGATCGCTTTGACAACGAAGCTCTTGAACAAGCGTGTTCCGATGTCCCGCGTTTGGCCGAGCCAGTTGTTCAGCGGCATCTCATCGCGCGCATAGGTCTGGGCGGCAGATTTGAGGTCATCGAGATCGCTGATGGTGTTCCAGCGAAGCATAGGAGAGCCGTCTTCACCCGTTCCGAGCCGGCATTCGACCTTGGCGCTATGGATTTCGATCTCGATCACGCGGAACGCGCCCGGAATCGCATTCGTCTCGTCGGGATGCCCGGTGAGAATCGCAATGAACGGGCGCAAGATCCGATGCCGGTGCAGCTGCAGCGCGTCCATCGGCAGGATTAGGGCGTTGCCTGCTGCTCTGCACTCTTCCTCCAGGTCCGCGCAGGTTCCGAACGAAGGCGCGATGACCAGCACGGAGGTGTGGGGGTCCTGGGCCAGGACAACGGTGTTGAGCACGTGCTTCGCGCCGAGTGTCGTACGTGTGTCGTAAACGGCGCTGGGATCAGTCGGCAACCGGGCGTCGAGCACGAGCAATTCAGTCTCATTCGCGATGAGCCACTCGCTGGTCTGGTCCGGGGTCATCAAAGGCTTGTCGTACAAGTCCTCCAGGGCCACTCCTGCCGCGAGCAGATGTCCCCGTAGCGTTTCGAACATGTTTGGTTCGGCGGTGGCTATGGCAATCTTCGCCGTCATACCGGTGCCTCCTGCACGCACAATGGCAGGTTGAACTCGAATCCCGCGCCGTCCAGCTCGATCAGATCGCCGTCGTGCTGCTCGGCAGCCTTGCGAATAGCCTCGACCGCGACGCTGGCCATCTGCCGTGCCCGGTGCTGGCTCTGCTCGATCGGGTCCGTCGCCGACGGTGTCAGAGCGTCGGCAATTGTCGCGGGTAAGCGCATGGACACCGAGAGACGATGCGGCGGCCGTTCCGCGATCGTCACGGTCAACCTGTCGTTCGGCGTGATGCGCAACAACAGGAGGGAGCTGAGCGCAGAGCGAAACGCAAAGCTCAACCTCTTCGTCCATCCCTTGACAAGCACCGGACGACGCATCGCAATCTCGTCGACGACGTGGATTGCGTCACGATCCTCGACGGGAAGGCCTTCGACCTCGTGATAGAGCACTTCCAATACGTCGAATTGCTCGGGGGCTTCCTGCGGCGTCTGCTGAACGGTCAGACGATCGGACAGACGTTCGAAAGTCAGGTCGGCCCTCAGCAGGTGGTTGGCGGCCTGCTCGAGCAGCTCGGCGCAATTTCTCATGAGCTCTGGTTTGCTCAGGAGCGATGCGGCGCCGCGCAGCAGGCCATCGGCCATCAACAGTGGGGCGCGGGTCTCGCGTGCGACGGCGGTGACGGTCTCTTCCAGATAACCCCAGTCGCTCTCCCGGCTTTGGTCGGCAAGGCTGGTGAACAGCCAGAGTTGATGACCATAGTCGTCATTCAACGGCTCGCGATTTGCGAGAGTCGTCAGCTCGGTGCGCGGTGCGTCGCCGATCGTCAGGTGGATGTGAAGGCGGTGCTGGATCCCGCATTCCGACAGTTGCATGGAATCTTCGTTCCGGGCGCCAAATGACGAGAGCTTCTTGTCACGCGCCCGGCCGAAGATGTTCTCCGCTGCACCATTCATGTGGCAGATCGTGCCGACGGCGTCCACGATGACGGCCGCCTGCTCGATTCTATCCATGAGCGCGTGCTCGATCGCTTCGTGCCAGCGAGCCGCAAAGATCTGTTCGCAGTCAGCGGCGAGGCCACTTGCCGCGTCCTGATCAGGCCCACGGAACGCGTTGAGCTCCGATGACTCCATGTCCAGAATCAGTTCGATCTTGCCATTCACGAACAGGGGAACTGTCATGGCGGATCGCTGATCGGGTGCGGTTTTGATGAAGCCGTAGTTCCGCTCGGTGTCGCTGATGTCAGGAACAACCAGAATGCTCCGCTCGGCCAGGCAGCTGCCGAGCATGCCGCTGGACAGCTCCTGGGTATATTCGGCCTTGCGGTCACCTGCTTTCACGAGCAGGTTCCGGTCGTTCTTGACGTGCTCGGCGACCAGCACGAACTTGCTGCGGCGGCGATCGACCCGGAACACGCCGACATACTCCCAGCCCAGGCATTTCGTGGTGCCTGTGGCCAGCAGTTCAGCGATGGCGCGTGCGCTCGCTGCCTTGTTCAAATCGTCCTTGAGTTTGCGCAAGGCGCGTGCCTGGGCATGTTCCATGGCGGCGTCTGCGGCCTGCAATATCTCCTCGACGCCGAGATTTTGCAGCGTGCGCAGATCCGAGGCGGAGTATTTGTGCTTGCGGGACAGCAGAGCCAGTGAGCTTCCAAACCGGCCTCCGGCTTTGCGGATCGGCAATACGAGCATCGACTCGAATTCGTCGGCGATGATGGCCTTGCTCACCGGGTTGTCCATTTCCTCCGGATTGAGGCGCTCGACGAACGCGGCCAAATTGTTGTCCCACGTCTTGCCCTGCTCGAGCCAATCGATCACGCCGGGCGGCACCTTGAACCAACGCGTGCTCCACTCCCAGCTAGGTCTTGGAAAGACAGTGACCGCTCGCCAGTAATCGCTGAGATCGTTGTAGACCCCGAACGTGCTCATTTCGAATGGGATGACTTTGCCGATGACCTGAAGCGTTGCCTCGATGATCTTCTGCGGATCAGCGTGCTCGGCCAAAATCGTCTTGAGCTCGCGACGGGCGCGATCTTCGGCAAGAGGGGCGAACAGCACCAATAACCCGGCCGAGCTGTTCGGTGCTTCCATGTAGGGCGTTCCGCTGACCCTTGCCAGGACAGAACGACCGTCTTTTGGGCGGAGCCTGACGAAACTCGAGAAGCCCGTCTCCTTGGTGATCCATTCGGCGAACGGATTCGTCGTTCCCTCGTCCTCGGGTCCGAATACGAGGGAGAGCGACATCTCCTTGAGCTCTGATTCCGAGAAGCCCAGAACCTGCACCGCGCGCTCGTTTGCGAACCGGATCTTGCCTGTGAGGTCGGTGCGGAGCACGCCATCCTGCAAGGCATCGAGGCGGCTCTGTTCAGCGCTCTGGTCGAGAAGAAGTGCGTAATTGCCCGGCTTTCCGTCTTCGTCGCGCAGCGGGCCGATCTCGACTCTGACCTGACGAACCGCTTCGTCGGTCTGGATGTCAGCGCGCAAACTCGTGTTGTGATTTGCCCGGAGGGCCATGCACACATCGGCTGCACGGGATCCGAACAACCCGGAGAAAGCAGCGCCGCGCCTGCCGGGAATGAGCTTGTCGAATGCCGCGTTCGAATAGACGATGCGGCCGTCGTTCGCCAGTTCGACGAAGGGAAGCTCGCTGTAATGTGCGGCTTCATCGAGCGCGTCATACCGATCCGACAATACGCTCAGCATGGCATTTTGCGATTGCAGGATCTTGCCCACGGTCTGAGCGTCGAAACCGAACTCCGAAACGAGCATCCGCATCTGCTCGTCGACCAGAGGCTGCAGCGCGGTCGTCAAGCTTGTCTGCCGACTACGGAGCGCGCCGATCACATGGCGTCGTATGCTTTCCTCCGACATCAACAAGCCGGGGCCCCAGTCACCTGAGACTAGCGATGGCGTCGCACGGAGTTCCTCCATAACAACCTCGCTCGCTTACGCAACTATCGGCGCCGAAAGAAGATCGGCAAATGGTTCTTTTCGGTCTACTCAATCTCGGCGAAACGGCGCCGACTGCGCGGTAATCAGGTCGCAAATAGTCTGGCTATCAATCCAGACTAGAAGCAACGATGGCGGGCAGAGTATGAAATGGTTCACAGTGGGGGCATTTGAATCGAGCGGTCGTACGCACGAGGTCCCGGCGGGGATAGCGACGACTATCCCGGCAGTCGGATCATCGATTGCAGGTTGTGGAGCGAAAAAGCGTCAGCCTGGCTGCGCCATGTTGGCTCACGTGCTATCAGCCGCTCAATTCACGCGCGTCCAGGTCTGGCCGCCGCAGAACATGCCGCCGAAGGCGCAGCCCTGCACGCGCAGGCGGTCGGTGCCCTTCATCGCGATCGTCGAATCGTAGGTCGAGCCGGAGTTCGGATCGAGGATGCGGCCGGACCATTTCTGGTCCTTGCTGGGCTTCATGTTGATCAGAACCTGCTCGCCATTCTGGTTCGATTTGCCGTCGACTGAATAGCCACACAGATTGGTGCCGCATTGCTCGATGCGGACCTTGCCTTCCTTCTCCTCGGTGAGCCAGACGCCGAGCGGTGAATTGAGATCGCGCGTTGGCGCGGTCGCAGGAGCTGGTGGAGCGACGGCGGCGGCCTGAACGGGGGCAGGGGCCGGTGCGGGCGGTGGAGGCGGGGCCGCAGCCGGAGGTGCGGCAGCCACGGTCGGGGCCGGCGGCGGCGCGGCGGGCGCTGCCTGCTGCTCGACCGGCGCAGGGGCCGGAGGAGAGGGCGCGGGCGGCGGCGACACGGCGGTCTCGGCCGGCGCATTGCTGGCGGTCGCGGCCGGAGGCAGAGCAGGCGGCGGGGGGGCTACGGCGGCGGGGACAGGCGAAGGCGCCTGCGCA
>NZ_AJQF01000491.1:0-3076 GCF_000261705.1 Bradyrhizobium genomosp. III
GGGTGGTCTCGTTCTTCTTGGCCTTCTTCGCCTTGCCCTGGCCGGTGTTGTCGTACACGCCCGGAATCTGCACGGTGCCGCGGTCCGGGTCGATGCGGATGGTGCGCCCGCCATATTCGAAGGTGTACTGCGCCTGCGCAGCGGTGCTCGCCAAAAGGAATGCGGCCGTGGCCAACAGCTTCCTCATTTCCATCTCCTGAAAAGGTGGTCCCCGCACCGACGCTTACGCGCCGGCTCGATCGTAAAAAGTGATCTAGATCACTGTCACGGTATGAGTCGTCGTCCTGCGGTTCCGGGTTCAATAGGCCAACAGCCGGTCCAAAGTTTGGCGGGGGCAAGCGACAGGAGGACGCGGCTGGAGCCCATTCAGTTCCGACGCAATCGGGACGGGGCTCTCGTTGCGCGAACCGGTACCCACTTCGTCCGAAAACGCTCTAATCGAACCAGGCGGCGTAGATTTTCCTGTAGCTGCCGTCTTCCATGGAAATGTGCAGCCATTGGTCGACGAAGGCCTTCAACGCCATGTCGCGCTGGAGCCAATAGGCCTTCTCGGAGAAGTCGAACGGCTTTTCGGGATGCACCGCGCAGAGCACGCCGGCGTGCTGCTTCTGCTGGTAGCGCGTCTCGGAGGCGTCCGTCATCATCAGATCGGCGTTGCCCTTGGCGATCTCGTCGAAGATCACGGTATTGTCGGAGAAAACGCTGATCTCGGCGTCCTTGATGTTGGCACGCGCAAAGCGCTCGTTGGTGCCGCCGGGATTGACGATCACGCGGGTGCCCTTCTTGTCGATATCAGGAAGCGTCTGGTACTTGCCGACGTCGGCGCAGCGCGTGATCGGCGTCTTGCCCTCGCGCATGATCGGCGTCGAGAAGAATCCCTTTTTCTGACGATCGAACGTGACCGAGACGCCGCCCATGGCGACGTCGAACTGGTCGGCCTCGAAATCCTTCATCAGCTTCGGCCAGGCCGTCGGCACGAACTCGACCTTGACTCCGAGCGCCTTGCCCAGTGACTCCGCCATGTCGACATCGAAGCCGCTGAACTGCTGCGTCGCCTTGTCCAGATAGGTGAAAGGCTTGTAGTCGCCGGTCATGCCGACGCGCAAGGTGCCGCGCTTGACGATCTCGTCGAGGCGCGAGGGCGCCTGCTGCGCGTGAGCCGAAAGGTTTGCCAGCAACGCCACGGCCGCAGCCACCACGATTCGAACAGCCATCCGAACGATCATCTCTTTTCCACCCCTGCGCGAGCTGTCATTGTGCCGCCCTTGAGGGGTGGATTTAGACCAGATGCCGGTCGCTGGCGAGATGGAATTGAAGGGAATCTGGACGTGACGATCTCGATGTACGAGGCCTCTGTCGGCCTCTTCGTCCCGCATTTGCGCAACCTGTCGGGGCTGCTCGACAAGGGTGTGGCGTATGCGGAGACCCGCAAGTTCAATCCGGCCGTTCTGCTCGGTATGCGGCTGGCCCCGAACATGTACGATCTGGCGCAGCAGGTCGGCGAGGCCTGCCGGCATGCGGTGGTCGCCCCGGCCTTGCTGGCGGAGCTCGAGCCGGTGGCGCTGCCGGCGCTGGAGCACGACATGGCCGGGCTTCAGGCGCGGATCGCAACCTCGATCGAGTTCATCGAAAGCCTGCCGCGCGCGGAGATCGATGCGGCGGCGGAACGGAATGTCTTCTTCAGGCTGAAGAACGGGACCGAGCTGCCCTTCACCGGGCGCGCGCTGCTGCTGACGTTCAGTGTCCCGCAGTTCTTCTTTCACGTCACGACGGCCTACGACCTGCTGCGGCACGCAGGCGTCGAGCTCGTGAAGAAGGATTATCTGGGAAGGAAGTAGTTGCCGAGGCTCGGCGTACACCTCTCCCTTCGGGAAAGGTGTACCGAGACCTCCGGCCGGAGCGCTAGGCTTCGCCCTTGCGCTCGTAATCGGCGAGCGAGCTGCGGCCGGCGATCTCGCTGCGCAGCTGCTCGAAGCGCCTGTTCGCCTCGTCCTGCTGGACGTCGACGAAATGTACCGCGGCCTCGCTGGTCATGGGGCCGCTGACCACGGGCGTGGACTGTTCGCCGATGGTCTCGTGGACGTAATACTGGCCGTCATCGCCGCGATGGACCGTCCATTTCAGGCGGATCGCCACCATGGGCCCGGGCCCGACCTTGCTGTAGCCGTCGGCATCGGTGTGCTCCGGCACCAGCGGCTGTTCCTCGACGACCGGATGCTCGTCGAGAGCCGGCTGTTCGTCGATGACTGCCTGCTCGTCGGAAGCCACATGCTCACGCTCGCCGGCGACCACGATTTCGGTCTCGGTGTGGCGGACGACGAGGACGGGCTCGGGGTGCTCCAGGATGCTGGCGATGGTCGCCAGCGCGTGGTCGGTCGGGTCGATCTCTGACAAGGTCCATCCTCCAGCTCGACGCGGCCGGCCAGTCTGTCCCACTGCCGCCGCGGCCGGGAACATTAGGCGCGTTTGATTAAGGCTGAGTTGGGGCTCGATCTGCACCAAAATGGGACGCATTCTGGCCTTCCGAAGGCGGGTAGATTAATCCGCCCGCCTTCGGCTTGTTCAGCCCAGCACGTCCTGATTGATGATGTTCTGCCTGATGGGATCGCCGTCCAGCACGCTCAGGATATTGCGCGCGGTCTGCTCGCTCATCCGGCTCACCGCCTCCACCGTGACGCCGGCGACGTGCGGGGCGATGATGACGTTGGGCAGCGCGAACAGCGCGTTGCTGACCGGCGGCGGCTCCACCTCGAACACGTCGATGCCGGCGCCGGCGAGCTTGCCGGAGACCAGGGCGTCGTACAGCGCGGCTTCCTTTACGATGCCGCCGCGCGCGGTGTTGATGAGATAGGATTTCGGCTTCATCCGGCGGATCCGCGCCGCATCGAACAGGCCGACCGTTTCCGGCGTCTTTGGGCAGTGGATGGTGACGAAATCGGCGTGAGGCAGCGCGGCGTCGAGGTCGGCGACAGGCTCGCAGCCGGCGGCCTTGATCTCGGCGGCTGGCTTGTAGGGATCGTAGACCTGCACGGTCATTTCCATCGCCAGGCACCGCTTGGCGGTACGGCTGGCGGTG
>NZ_AJQF01000492.1:0-878 GCF_000261705.1 Bradyrhizobium genomosp. III
CTTGCCGTAGAGATCGAACGGCAGCATGCCGAGCCGGTCGGCCCATTTGCCGTCCTTGACGCAGGCGTGCAACTCGTTCGCGCGCTTGGCCAGCGTCAGCATCATGAACAGCGCCTGCTCGGCGACCGAGGGCGAGTTGGCGCTGCCCGCGACCATCAGCGGCACCTTGCGGCGGGAGAGGGCGGGCACGTCGACGGCGTCGTAGCCGACGCCGATGCGGGTCACGACCTTCATGTCCTTGGACGCCTCGAGCTCGGTCTCGCCGAAGGCGGTGGCGCCGAGCGCCACGCCATGGACCGGCGCATGGCTCTTCAGCAAGGCCTCGAAGTCCTTTGCCGAGATTAGGTTCGCAAACTCGACGAGCTCGATATCGTCCCGCTGGGTGAGGAGGGCGCGTGCCCCTTGCGACAAAGTTTGTGTAATGAAAATCTTCTTCTTGTTGGTCGCCATCGTCCCCTGCCTGCGCGAGTTTCTTGGACCGGCGTCACAACACGACGCCGGTCGCCTCGTTTAGCAGGTGCATGTTATTGAGGTCCATCGCCAAACGCATGGGTGCCCCGTCCTTGGCGCCGGCGTTGGGATCGACGCGGCCGCAGATCGGCGTGCCATCGAGCCCGAAATAGACCAGGGTCTCCATTCCCATCGGCTCGGTGACGTCGAGCACGGTGTCGAAGCTCTCGACGCCCGGCCCCAGATGCGCATGCGACTCAGTGAGATGCTCGGGCCGCAGGCCGAGCAGCAGCTTGTCGGTGCGCGGCAGCGCGTTGTAGCGCGCCGCGCGGGCCGGCGGCAGCGCGAACGCGATGCGGTCGGTGAGCCGGATCTGGAGCGTGCCGCCGGCGTCCTCGAGCCGGCACGGGATGAAGTTCATGGCGGGG
>NZ_AJQF01000493.1:0-3981 GCF_000261705.1 Bradyrhizobium genomosp. III
GCTTGTGGTAGAGCTCGTTCGGGGTGCCGATCTGCTCGATCTTGCCCTTGTTCATCACTACCACACGGTCGGCCAAGGTCATCGCCTCGACCTGGTCGTGGGTGACGTACACAGTCGTGGTGCGGACCTTCTGGTGCACCTTCTTGATCTCGATCCGCATCTGCACGCGCAGCTTGGCGTCGAGATTGGACAGCGGCTCGTCGAACAGGAAGACCTTCGGGTTGCGCACGATGGCCCGGCCCATCGCGACGCGCTGGCGCTGGCCGCCCGAGAGCTGCTTCGGCTTGCGGTCGATCAGGTCGGTGATGTCGAGCAGGCGGGCGGCTTCCGTCACTCGCGCCTTGATCTCGGCCTTGGGATAGTGCTTCAGGCGCAGCCCGAACGACATGTTCTCGGCGACCGTCATGTGCGGATAGAGCGCGTAGTTCTGGAACACCATCGCGATGTCGCGGTCTTTCGGCGGCACGTCGTTGACGACGTCGCCGTCGATCATGATGTCGCCGTCGCTGATGTCCTCGAGCCCCGCGATCATGCGCAGCGTCGTCGACTTGCCGCAGCCAGAGGGGCCGACCAGGACGATGAACTCATGGTCGGCGATATCGAGATCGATGCCGCGCACGGCTTCGACGTCGTCGTAACGCTTAACTACCTTCCGCAATGCAACGTCAGCCATCAGACATCAACCCTTTGTCGCGCCGGCGGTCAGGCCGGCAATGTAGTAGTCCATCAGGAAGGCGTAGATGACCAGCGGCGGCGCAGCGCCGAGCAGCGCGCCGGTCATGATCTGTCCCCAGTTGAAGACGTCGCCCTTGATCAGCGTGGTGGTGATGCCGACCGGCAGCACCAACTGATCCACCGATGTCGTGAACACCAGGGGATAGAGGAACTGCGCCCAGGACACCGTGAAGGCGAAGATGGTGGCGGCGATCAGGCCGGGCAGCGCGACGGGTATGAAGATCCGCGTCAGCGTCTGGAGCCAGGAGGCGCCATCGATGAGGGCCGCCTCATCCAGCTCCTTCGGGATCGAGGCGAAATAGCCGATCATGATCCATGTGCAGAATGGCACGGTCAGCGTCGGATAGATGAACACCAGCACGTACCATCTGTTGAGCAGCGTGATGCCGGTCAGGTCCTGGACCATCCCGAGCACCTTGAACAGGGGGATGAACAGAAGGCTGTCCGGAATCAAATAGGTGAGGAAGACGCCGGTGGCCAGCGTCGCCGAGCCCCAGAACTTCATCCGGGCCAGCGCGAAGGCCGCGGGGATGCTGATCATCATGGTCACGATCACCACGATGATCGAAATGATCGACGAATTCCAGAAGAAGCGCAGAAATTGGTTCGAGCTCAACAGCTCGACATAGTTCGATAGCGTCGGATGAAACACCCACCAGGGGTTGGTTGCCGCCGAGATCTCCGCGCTGCTCTTGAGTGAGGTGATCAGCATGTAGACCGGCGGCGTCAGGAAGAAGATGGCGAACAGCACCAGGAAGAAATAGGACCAGCGAAGCGCCCAGATGCGGTCGCGGCTCATGCTGCCGTATTTGACCTTGCGGGACGGTCCGGCCTTGTCGATTGCGAGCGTGCTCATCAGGCTTCGTTTCCGCGTTTGTTGACATCGCGCAGGATGAAGATCGCAGCGACCGCCAGGATCGGCACCATGAACAGGGAGACGCAGGCGCCGAGCGGAATGTCGCTGCTCTGGATGCCGACCTGGAACGCCCAGGTGGCGAACAGATGCGTCGTATCCAGCGGGCCGCCCGACGTCAGGATGCGCACGATGTCGAAATTGGCGAAGGTGACGATCAGCGAGAACAAGGTGGTGATGGCGATGATGTTGCGCATCATCGGCAAAGTGATGTGCCAGATCTTCTGCCACCAATTGGCGCCGTCGATCTCCGCGGCCTCGTACAGCTGGTCGGGCACGGATTTCAGCGCGGCCAGATACATGATCAGGAAGAACGGCGCACCGTACCAAACGTTGACGAGGATGACGGAGAAGCGCGCCCAGAAAGTGTCGCCGAGCCAGGGGATCGGACCGACGCCGAAGAAGGACAGCGTGTAGTTGAAGGCGCTGTAGGAGGGGTCGAACAGCCACAGCCAGGCCAGCGTGCTCATCGCCGGCGGAATCACCCAGGGCACCAGCAGCATGCCGCGCCATTTGCGCTGCTTCTTGCCCGGAATGTTGTGGACGAAATGCGCGACGATGAAACCGATCAGCGCCTTGAAGACCACCGCGGTGATGGCGAAGATGCAGGACTGCCGCACCACCATCCAGAACGTCTCGCGCTTGAACAGGAAGGTGAAGTTGCTGAGGCCGACGAATTTCGTCATCGCCTTGTTCAGGGTCGCGAGGTAAACCGAGTAGAAGGCGGGGTAGAGCACGAGCAGGACGATCAGAAGGATCAGCGGCAGCGTCAGGAAGAACGCCACCGTCGATTTTCGCCCGAGCGCGTTGCGCAGGCTTGATCCCTTCCGCGCGCCCCTTGCACGGGCGACGCGACCTTGCTCGACGACGACATCGGCCATCTCAGCTTCCTTGAATCAGCTCTATCTACTTCTTTGTCCACCTCGAAGCCGGCCATTGGGGTCGGCTTCCCGGCCATGCGAATCCGATGACGGGATGCAGGCGGCTCACGCAGATGGCGTGAACCGCCCGCACACCCCGGCTAGCTCCGCATGAAGCCTTCGCACTCGCCCTCGGCCCAGGCGAGGGCCTGATCCATGGTCTCACCGCGCGCAAAACGCAGCGCCATCTTGGTCAGCGTCGCCTGGAAATAGATCTGCTGCGCGATCTTGGGCGGTGCCGGGGACGCCGCGATCGACAGCGTCTGATGCTTGTAGGGGTCGGGATAGTGAAATAGCGTTCCCTGCGGCGGTCCTTCCTCGGCCCATGTCTTGAGCTTGGTCATGTTGGCGTAGGCCGGCAAGTCGTAGCCGCCGCTGACCGCGACGAACTTCTCGATCGACGATGGCGAGGACATGTGAATGAGCAGGCTCTTGGCCGCTTCCTTGTTCTTGCCGAAGCTCCAGACGCCCCAGAAGTAAGGCAGGTACGGCGCAAACCGGCCCTTCGGACCGGACGGGAAGCCGTGCGTCCAGCACTGCTCGGCGACCTGCGGCGCATCGCGCTTGGCGACGGCCCAGGCGCTCGGCGGATTGAGGATCATCGCGCCGCGGCCGGAGATCAGCCATTTGTTGTTCGACGCGTCGTCCCAGGACGGCGCATCCGGCGGCAGGAACGCGATCAGCTTCTTGTAGAACTCCATGGCCTGGCGAACGGCATCGGTCTTCACCGTGATGTCGCCCTTGGCGTTGACGAGCTCGGCGCCGAACGACTGGAAGATCGCGCCGGCGGTGTCCACGCTGTCGGTGGTCTCGCCGAGACCGATGCCGAACGGAACGCCGGCCTTGTGGCAAGCCTCGGCTGCCTTCAGGAAGGTCTCCATGGTCCAGTTCTCGACCTTGGGTGGGCCGCCGGCCGGGTACATCTCCTGCACGTCGATGCCGGCATGCTTCTTCATCAGGTCGATGCGGGAGCAGGGACCCTTGATCTGGCTGCCGGGTGTCGCGGGCACTGCGAGCCATTTGCCGCCCGACTGACCGAGATATTTGACGGTGCCGTTCACCTCACCGTTCTGCTTGAGGAGCGGCTCCATGACGTCGTTGAGCGGCTCGAGATTCTCCGAATAGGCCTGCGGCCACCAGCTCGGCATCTGGAGGATGTCGTGACCGGACTTGGCCTGGGCTTCGGCCGCGGCGGTCAGCTCGATCTTCTTGTTGTTGCTGGTGATGTAGTCGATGGAGACTTCGACCTTCTCCTTCGCGGCCCATTCATTGACGAGATCGGTGGAGGCCTTGTTGGCGCCCGGCACCCAATGGTCCCAGAAGCCGATCGAGAGTTTGCCGGCGGCGTAAGCGCCCCGGACATAGGGCGCTGTGATCAGCGCCGCGGAGGACATTGCAGTGGCAGGCACAAAT
>NZ_AJQF01000494.1:0-5841 GCF_000261705.1 Bradyrhizobium genomosp. III
GTCTTGCGTGACATCTCGTTTCCTCGCCTGGGTGTTTGTTGTTGGAGTTTCCTCTAAGACTTCTTTTCCGAGCTCTTGTTGGATTTTCTTATTGATGCCATCGGCCCGAGTGAACAATTCACGCAGGCCGCAGCAAATTGGTAGCGCGATCAGATCATGATTGACCGCGTCTGTCGAGAAAGCCGAACGTCTCGCGCCTAGAACTAACGTTGCGTCCCCGAACGCGGCAGCGCTTTGCCGGTCGTGAGCTGCGATCGCTTGTTTTGCGACGCACACTTCGCGTGAACCGGCCCCGAACGATCCGTGCGCAATTACGCCGCAGTTTCGAATAAGCCTGCATAACCGCTTCGCGCGAAAGACTTTTCGGACGTGGACAGCATTCGGCTGCGTCTGGACCGCGAAGCGGCGGAAACGATAGAGTTGCAGCTGGCGGGTGACTCCGCCCCAACAGGCCAGTCAGATCGACGATGGAGACGAGAATGATCAACCCGGCGCCGTCTGCGCGGCTTCACATGCGGCGATGGCTTGCGCTGGGGGCCGTGCTTACGCTGCTGCTCGGTGCGGCCGCAATGGCCCAAGCTCAAGGCTTGGTCAAAGGCGTTCAGGACGGCGCGGCGGCCGGAAACAAGGCGGCAGGTCCCGTCGGTGGCGTGCTCGGCGGTGCAATCGGCGGCGTGGTCGGCGTTTTCACCGGCGTGCTCGGCGTCGGCAACAACAATGGCAATCAGGCCCCGGCCGCCAAGGATGCAGGCAAGGACGCCAAGCAACAGGGCGCGGCCAAGGACAAGGATGCAAAGGGCGCCAAGGCAGGCAAGGGCGCCAAGGCGAGCAAGGAGGCCAAGAACGCACCGCAGGGCAAGGACAATAAGGATGTCACCGTCCTCACTCAGACCGGCGCGCCGCAGCAGACCGCCGAGCAGATCGTCGCCAACAGCGATTCCTATATCGAGCGGATCAAGACTCAGCTGAACCTCACGGCTGATCAGGAGAAGCACTGGTACGGCTTCTCGAGCGCAATGCACTACCTTGGGCATAATGGTGCAGAGCGGCTCAACTTGCGGGTTGCGCGCGCCAAGCGGGATCCGCCCGACGACATTATCGAGCAGATGCGCAACGAGGCGCAGTTCCTGATCGACCGCGCCGCCGACCAGCGCAATGTCGCCGACGCCGCCGAGCCGCTGTTTTCGAGCCTCGATGACAGGCAGAAGCAGGTCTTCATTCAGGAGATGGTGCGGCTGAGCCACGAGCGGGGATTGGATTGATCAAGTTGAATCGGATCGGGCGCGTGTGAATTAACGGCGCCCGCCACGAATTCGTGAATCTTCTCCGCAATTGAGTTATGATTAGTTTGGCAAGCTGACTGCGGGGTTGATATGGCGGACGGACTCTCCGTTTTCCTGGTCGAAGACGAGGCGTTGATCCGGATGATGATCGCCGACATGGTGGTGGAACTCGGCCACCACGTCGTCGCGGAAGCGGACAATGTCCGGGACGCAAGCGCGTTCGCCATGACCGCGCAATACGATATGGCCATCCTCGACATCAATCTGATGGGCGTTTACGTCGATCCCGTCGCCGACCTGATCGAACGTCGCGGAAAGCCGTTCATGTTCGCGACGGGGTACGGTCCCGAACTGCTGCCGTCCTTGCTCCGGCGCAGGCCGATCCTGCGCAAGCCGATCGCAATGGATCAGCTCAAGGCGATGATTGATTCCATGTTTCCGGGAGCCCCGGTCAAAGCGCCGCACTGAGTGACGGCGAAGACGCCGCACTGAGTGACGACGAAGACCCCGCACTGAGATTAGCCCAACGAAAATGGCCGCCCGTCGGAGGCGGCCATCGGGCGACGGAATTTGTCGCGGTCTCACATCAGGCCGGCGCCGAGGTCGATGCCGTACGTCATCAGGCCGAACGAGGCGACCAGGCCCGTGCAGCAGAACAGCAAGATGGTCTTGAAGGACGAATCGGCGAAACGCGTTTCGACGACGGCCGGCATCGCGGCGATCGAAATCATGCTCATGTCATTGCCCCCTTGTTTGACCCTGAATTGCATCAGGTGAGGGAAGCCTAGAGCAAAAAGTTTGACGTCAGATTGCGGGGCATCCTTAACGGAATCCCAATTGGATCCCGCGTTCTCCGGCGTCGCGGGCCGGATTGCAAGTCTCAGTTGCGGCCGTTCTTCAGCACCCTGGCAATGGTGTGGGCCGTCATGGCCGCGCGGTCCGAAGCGCGCTGGGCGGCCAGCCGGTCTCGCGCCTTTTCCTCGATCAGCAAGTCGATCAGGGCCAGCCGCTTGTCTTCGTCATCCGCCTCGCTCAGCAGGCGATGATAGCGGTGGTAGTCGAAACCCAAATCCTGCTTACGCATGTCACGCCCCCGCAACTACGCCACACACAAACACACGGCAGGATTGTTTCTCATCCGGAACACGCAGGCAAGCACGTTCCTGCGTGGAACCCCGCGTGCGCGGCAATCAGCTGTGTATTAATGGAACCATGAGCAGGGGGACGACCGACTTCAGTTTGGATTGGAGTCGGCGAACATCTTCAGGCCGACGAAGCTCGCGTCTGGCTTGGTCACGAGCTTGGTCGGGATGTTGCGAAGATAGTCCTGGAAGCGCCCCTTGGCTTCGAAGCGCGCCCGGAACGCCGAAGCGAGAAGGAACTCGGGGAAGCGCGGCACGATTCCGCCGGCGACATAGACGCCGCCGCGGGCACCGAACGTCACCGCGAGATTGCCGGCGACCGACCCAAGGATGGCGCAAAACATCTCCAGCGTCGCGCGGCTGACGGGACAGGTGCCTTCCAGCGCGGCCTTGGTGATGGCGGCAGCGTCGCGGTGCGGCACCTGGGCGCCGTCAACCTCAGCCAAGGCTTCGTAGAGGTTTTGCAGCCCGGAACCCGAGAGCGCGCCACGCTCGATGGAGACGTGGCCAAGGCGTCGGCGCAAGCACGCAATCACACGTTCCTCGCGCTCGTTCTCCGCCGGCAGGGTCGCATGTCCGGCTTCGGTGACGACGGCGAGGCGCGCGCCATGGCGTTCGACCAGACACGAGACGCCAAAGCCGGTTCCGGGGCCGACCACCAGCAACGGCTCGCCGGGCAGGCCATCCTGTCCGCCGAGCGGGATCAGATCGGCAGGCCGCAAGGCGGGCAGGGACCAGGCCACCACCTCGAAATCGTTGAGCACATGGACGCTGTCGAAGCCGAGAGTCGGCTGCAGCTCGTTGCCGTCGATGACCCAGGGACTGTTGGTCATGACGCAGCGGTTGTTGGTGACGGGACCCGCCACGGCCAGCACGGCTCTTTGCGGCTGGGCGCCGCCGGACCGGCGCGCCAGCACGTCCGCGATGGCTTCCCGAACGGTCGGGAAGTCGGCGACCTTCACATAGTCGATCGGTCCGGTCTGGTCGCCGTTGCCGAGGTCGCCGCGGTCCAATTCGCTCCGGATCAGCGCGAAGCGCGCATTGGTGCCGCCGATATCGGCGAGAAGTATCTGTCCTGTCTTGCCGATATTCATGACTCCGTGGCTGCCGCCGCCTTGCGGCACGACAACCCTGTCCTCCAGTCCTTCGACCCGATCCGCGCAGTCGCGGACAGTGCGAGAATCCGCCCTTGGGTGCGCCTAGTCAACACGGACGAGGCCAAACCGTTGCATCATGGGGGTTTCCCCATGACCAATTCGCGCGGGGCTTCGCACGGCGCGGGCGGTTGCGAAGCGGCGCGGGAAGGCCGACACTCAGCGGACTTGTCCGGCGCCGGCGCGCCGGGCACATCGAATGAGCCCGGCGATGAAGATTTCCGACCGCGACGTGTTGCTGGTGATCGACGTGCAGAACGATTTCTGCTCCGGCGGGGCGCTTGCCGTTCCCGGCGGCGAGAAGGTCGTCCCTGCCATCAACCGAATCGCCCAAAAATTCGCCAATGTGGTGCTGACCCAGGACTGGCATCCGCGCGACCACGTCTCGTTCGCGCCGAACCATGCGGGCAAGCAGCCGTTCCAGACCATCGAGCTCGACTACGGCACCCAGGTGCTCTGGCCGGCGCACTGCGTGCAGGGTACCTCGGGTGCGGAGTTCCATCGCGATCTCGACGTGGTCGGGGCGAGCCTCGTGGTGCGCAAGGGCTTTCGCCGTGGCATCGATTCCTATTCGGCGCTGTTCGAGAACGACAAGCGGACGCCGACGGGACTGCTTGGATATTTGCGCGAACGCGAGCTCAAGACCGTGTTCGTCGCCGGCCTCGCGCTTGATTTCTGCGTCCGCTTCTCGGCGGAGGATGCCCGCAAGGCAGGGTTCGAGGTCGCCGTCATCGAGGACGCCTGCCGCGGCATCGATCTCGACGGCTCGGTCGCCGCGGCCCATCGGAGTTTTCGCGACCTCGGCATCTCCATCGTGAGCCTCGAGGCGTTCCTGTGACGATGGTGAGATAGTCATGGTGAATCAGGCCGGCAAACAGAGCGGCGCGCAGGGCCCCGTCCCGGACGACCCGCTGCTGTGGCCGTTGGCAGCGGCGCGCCTCGCCATGGACAGCTGCTTCTGGTGGCTGGAGCGCGCTCCGGCGGAGCAGGGCGACAGCACTTTGTCCTGGACGACGCCGAGCACCGTGGCGCTGGAGCTCGCGACCATGCGCCTGCGCGATTGCTCGCAGGCGCGGTCCGGCCAGCCGGCGCTGGTCTGCGCGCCATATGCGCTGCATCGGGCCCTGATCGCCGATTTCGCCCCCGGCCACAGTGTGGTGCAGTCGCTGCAGACCGGCGGCATCGACCGGGTCTATCTCACCGACTGGCGGTCGGCGACGCCGGATATGCGCTATCTCTCGATCGACAGCTATCTCGGCGATCTCAATGTCGCCATCGACGAGATCGGCGCGCCGGTCGATCTGGTCGGCTTGTGCCAGGGCGGCTGGCTGTCGCTGCTTTATGCGGCGCGCTTTCCGGCCAAGGTGCGGCGGCTGGTGCTGGTCGGCGCTCCCGTGGATCTGTCGATTGAATCCTCGTTGTGCCGGCTCACCCGCAACGCGCCCGAGATGGTCTACGACCAGCTCGTCGCACGCGGCGGCGGCAATGTCCGCGGCGAGGAGATGCTGCGCTTCTGGTCCAAGGCGCCGAACCGCGACGACATCGTAACGGCGTTGCAGAGAGACCTCTCGGACGAGGAGGGCGCGGCGCTGCTCGCGCGGTTCGACCGCTGGAACGCCGAGACGCTCGATCTGCCGGGCAAATACTATCTGGAGATCGTCAACCGGATTTTCCGGGAGAACCAGATCGCTAGCAGCAGTTTCGTCGCTCTTGGTCGCACGGTCGATCCGACGGACGTCAAGGCGCCGGTCTTCCTGCTGGCCGGACTCGACGACGAGGTCGTGCCGGCTGCGCAGGCGCTCGCCACCGCCGGTCTCCTCGGCACGCCGCCGGCCTTCATTGCGGCGGCTTCCGAGCCGAGCAATCATCTCGGCCTGTTCATGGGCGCGCGCACCCACGCGCACGCCTGGCCGCGGATCGCCGCGTGGCTGCGCGACGATCTGTCCGGCGTGCTGGCCCGCAGCGCCTGAGCCCGCCAAGGTACCGGGCAGACCAAGGCGCCGGGCAGATGGCGCTGGGCAGACCGCGGCGCAAATCCGTTATGCATGACGGCGGATGGCCTGCACGGGACCGGGTCGATGGGCTACATAGGGTCTGAAGCTGACGGCTTCGGCAGCGAAGAGATTAAGGGTACTGCGCTCGATGACTTTCCACTCGATCTACGCCCACGGATTTGCGCGCGTGGCGGCCTGTGTCACCACGTCCCATGTCGCCGATCCCTCGGCCAACGCAAAGGCCGTGCTGGCGGCGGCCGATGCCTGC